>NZ_JARVSV010000015.1:0-22169 GCF_030209025.1 Pseudomonas sp. MEJ086 | reverse complement strand
TGAAAATATTAGATATTTTACAAATATCCGTCCAATCCATCATCGGCGCCACGGAGAAGCGGCGGGAGAGGCTAGGTAGCGTGGTTTCTGGCTTTGAGGCTGGTTCTAGAGGCATTAGCTCGAGTCTGTATAGTGCTTGAAAAGGCCATTTTTGAGCGTTTTTCAGCCGGCATTGTTAAGCGCCTGCACCAGTGGCACGCAGCGAGTCAACGAAGGCGCTCAGGCCGGTACAGGGGGCGGATCCGGTACGCCGTAACGGGGAGGCAGTTTATCAAGAAAGCCGGTCTTCGGATCGCAAGGCTGCGGTTCGCGCAGGGATGATACGGAGCCAGGCGGTGCTCGGAGTGCCTGGCGCATTCCATCGTGGAGCGCCTGACGAGGTGCCCGTCGAGGCGATGAAGGTCGTCTTTCTGGATCTCAGCTATTGGCCATCCAGCGCGCCAGACCGTGTCGTCCCCTGACGCCAAGCTTGCTGGCAGCGCGCTTCAGGTAGCTTTCTATCGAGCTGTTCTTGACCTCCAGCCGCCGTGCCAGCTCAGGTACCGTTATCCCTGACAGAAAGCCAACGCAGACTTCCCGCTCGCGGGCAGACAGCGGAACGCCCTGCCACTCGAGTTTTTTGCAGAAGGCGTTGTCCACCGAGCCAGCATGATTGTTTTGCTTGGCGGCAGACTGCCGGACTCGCCCAAGGCTTCGCGAGTGATGCTCGAGAAGAAACAGCAAGGTTTCAGAGAAGGTTTTCAGTGCCGACATTTCTGGCAAGGTGAAGGTACGCAAGCTCGACTGGCGGTAGAAACAGATGATGCGCCGCAGGTTACCGTTGCCTGCTACCAGGTTGCATTGGTGAACGGGGCACAGCGGGTGCAGCTTGCTCGAAGGCAGCCGGCGCTGAATGAGCAATGGATCGTTCATGTGCAGAATGCTGGGCAGCAGGCCCTGATCCAGCGCAGCGCAGCGCGCGCGTTCACGCGCTATCCCTGCAGTGCCCAGAATGCTGATCTCTCGAATCGTGGCACTTGGAATATCCAGGGTCCATTCGCTCAGTTCGAGGCCGTGAATCGGCACCAGATCTTGAATCAGTTCAAACAACTGATCAGCGAAGTTCGGATAACCGGTACTCGATACCACCCGGGCCAACTTACGACAAAAGAGTCGGTCGTTATCCTCTTCGAACTCTACTGCACGGTTCATGGCAATCGGTCGACCCTCCAGAAATTAAGCCCTTGAGACCGGGCCCCCCGGTCTCTCCCCAGGATGTTCAGCCTAGGTTCAGTTTTGTAAATCCTTCAGGCAAACAGTTACAAATGATTACTGTTCCATTTGCCCCGGTTTGAGGGGTCATGCACGGCAAAATCGGCAATGTTTAATGGCACTTAAATTTCTGCCAAGAAGGACCTTGAGCCATGCCCGTTCGTGCCGCCGATCCTCTCCCACTGAGCGCTGCCCAACGAGACATCTGGCTCGACCAGATCACTCACGGCGACTCCCCCCTCTACAACATTGGCGGTTACGTGAAGCTGACCGGGCCCATCGAGGCCTCGAAGCTGCATCAGGCACTGGAACGCCTGGTCAGCGCCCACTCGGCTTTACGCACGGTCATGGTCCCCGGGGAGGGAGACGACGGTCTGCCGATGCAGGTCTTCGCCGCGTCGATGCCCGTTACTCTGCCGCTGCACGACCTGAGCCAGTGCCACGAACCCGTCGCGGCGGCAGAGCGCCTGATCGACGAGCAGATGCAACGTCCCTATCGGCTGTATGACGGCCCGCTGTTCACCTTCTGTCTGATTCGCCTGGCTGACCAGGAGCATTGGCTGGTGACCCAGGCCCACCACCTGATACTCGACGGTTGGGGCTTCGGGCAGATGATCAAGGCGCTGGGCGAGCACTACACCGCGCTGTGCGAAGGTGACCGTATCGAGGACGAGGGCCTGTGCTACGGCCGTTTCGTCGAGGACGACTTGCGTTACCGCCAGTCGGGCCGATTCCTGCAGGACCAGGCCTACTGGCTGGACAAGTATCAGGACCTGCCGGAACCCGTGCTGGCCCCGCGCCAACGGGGTCGTGCGGCGAGCGCCGAGACACCCTCGCACACCTGGGTGCAGGCGCTGCCAGCCGCACTGCATGGGCGTATGCAGGCACTTGCGCAGCGCCACCGCGCCTCGGCCTTTCACGTTCTGCTCGCGGCACTGCATGTGTATTTCACCCGCACCGTACAACGCCCTGAGTGGGTGGTGGGCCTTCCATTGCTCAATCGCACCGGGGCACGCAGCAAGGCCACCCTGGGGCATTTCGCGCAGGTCAGTGCGGTGCGCCTGGCCACTCCTGCGCAACAGGATTTCGCCACCTTGATCAGCGAGGTGCGCGATAGGCTCAAGCGCGATTTTCGCCATCAACGTTTCCCTCTGAGCGAACTCCATCGCACCCTTGGCCTGTCCCGCGAAGAGCGCGCGCAGCTGTTCGAGGTATCGGTTTCCTATGAGCAGGAGGATCACGATTACCGCTATGGCAACGCCCGCGCCAGCACCTTGAAGGTCTCCAACGGACACGAAAGCACCCCTCTGGCGGTGCACCTGCGCAGCAACCGGCACAGTGGCGACACCTGGCTGCACCTGGTCTACAACCGTGCCTGGCTGTCGCACGACGACGCCCAGGCCATTGGTGCGCGCCTGCTGCAGGTGCTGGAGCAGGGGCTGGAAAACCCGGCCCTGGCGATTGCCGATTTCTTGCTGCCTACCCCGGCCGAAAGCCAGCGCATGGCCACCTGGAACGACACCGGCATGGCGGCGGTCGACGAGCCGTTGATTCACCGGCGAATCGAGCGCCATGCGCGTCAGCGCCCCGATGCCCTGGCAGCGGTACACCTCGACCAGCACCTGACGTATGCGCAGCTCGACCAGCGCGCCAATGCCCTGGCCGCGCACTTGATGGACTGCGGCGCCGGCCCCGAGACCCGTGTGGCGGTGGTCTGCCAACGCGGCCTGGACACCCTGGCGGGGCTGCTGGCGGTGCTCAAGGCGGGTGCCGCCTATGTACCGGTCGACCCCGCGCATCCTCCTGAGCGTCTGGGCTATCTGCTCACCGACAGTGGCCCAACCCTGGTGTTGACCCAGGCCGCACTGGTCGAACGCTTACCGCCCCTGGCGGTGCCGATCGTCGCGCTGGATGCCGTGGCGTTGCAGGCTCCGGGCCGCATCGCTGAGCCGGCCGGCGGGCTGGGCGGCGACAACCTGGCGTATGTCATCTACACCTCCGGGTCGACCGGCCAGCCCAAAGGCGTGATGGTGGAGCACCGCATGCTCGCCAACCTGGTCGACTGGCATTGCGCAGCCTTCGATGTTCGACCGGGCACCCAGACCTCCTGCTTGGCGGGGTTCGGTTTCGACGCCATGGCCTGGGAAGTCTGGCCGACCCTGTGTGCTGGCGGCACCCTGCATCTGGCACCGGTGCAGGAGGGCGGCGACGATGTCGAGGCCTTGCTGGACTGGTGGCGTGCCCAGCCGCTGCACGTCAGCTTCTTGCCCACACCCGTGGCGGAATACGCCTTCGGCCATGCGCAGGAACATCCGACGTTGCGCACCCTGCTGATCGGCGGCGATCGCCTGCGCCAGTTCACCCAGGCGCGTCGCTACCCGGTAATCAACAACTACGGTCCTACCGAAACCACCGTGGTCGCCACCTCCAGTGCGGTGCAGGCCGGGGCGTCTCTGCATATTGGCGGACCGATCGGCAACACCCAGGTCCACGTGCTGGATGCGCACCTGCAGCCGGTGCCCGTCGGTGTGGCCGGTGAGCTGTACATCGGCGGGGCAGGGGTCGCCCGTGGTTACCTGAACCGGCCGCAACTGACCGCCGAACGCTTCATCGCCGACCCCTTCAGCACGGTACCCGGCGCGCGTCTGTACCGCAGCGGTGACCAGGTGCGCTGGCGTGCCGATGGCACCCTGGAATACCTGGGCCGTAACGATGACCAGGTCAAGATCCGCGGCATGCGCATCGAACCGGGCGAGATCGAAGCGGCGCTTGCCAGCTGGCCGGGGGTCAAGGATGCGGTGGTGATGGTGCGTGATGAACACCTGGTGGCCTGGTTCACCGAGTCGGCCCGTGTCGATATCGGCCCGTTACGCGAAGCGCTGCGCGGGCTCTTGCCGGGTTACATGGTGCCCCGCGCCTTCATGCGCCTGGAGCAGTGGCCGCTGACCCGGCATGGCAAACTCGATCGCCGGGCATTGCCCGATCCGGATACCGCCAGCCTCGGCGTCAGCGCCTACGAGGTGCCGCAGGGGGGCGTGGAAACCCGTATGGCGGCGATCTGGGCCGACGTACTGTGCACCGAACGGGTGGGTCGGCAGGACAATTTCTTCGAGCTGGGCGGGCATTCGCTGCTGGCCATCGAGCTGGTCAAGCGCCTGCGCGGCGCCGGCCTCGACGCGGATGTGCATACCTTGCTCACCCATCCGACGGTGGCCTTGCTGGCTGGCAGCGAGCGGCGCCGTGCGGTGCTCAGCGTACCGGCCAACCGCATCCCCGCAGGCTGCACGCAGATCACGCCGGAGCTGCTGAGCCTGACCCGGTTGAGCCAGGCCGAGATCGACGGGATCGTTGCCGGGGTGCCGGGCGGCGCTGGCAATATCAAGGATATCTACCCGTTGACGCCCTTGCAGGAGGGCATCGTCTACCATCACCTGAGTGCCGGGCAGGGCGATCCCTACCTGCTGCAGTGGCGCCTGACCTTCGACTCGCTGGCCCGTTTGCAGGCCTGGGCGGCGGCGCTCCAGCAGGTCATCGACCGGCATGACATCCTGCGCACCTCGCTGGTCTGGGAGGGCCTGGAGACCCCGCATCAGGTGGTCTGGCGCCAGGCGCCGCTGTCGGTGCAAGCGATCAGCCTCGACCCCGGCGAGACCCAGGCGTCCGTCCTCGAGCGCCTGCAGAGCCAGTTCGATGCCCGTCACCATCGCCTGGACCTGGCCCAGGCCCCGCTGATTCGCCTGGTGCATGCCCGGCAGCCGGGCAGCGACGAAATCGTCGCCATCATCCTGTTCCACCACCTGGTGCTGGACAACAGCGCGATGGAAACCGTCAGCCGCGAAATGGCCGCCTTGCTGGAGGGGCGCCAGGCCGAGCTGGCGCCGCCCGTGCCTTACCGCGACTACGTGGCTCAGGTGCGCCTGGCCAGTGACGATGCGCGGCACGCCGCGTTCTTCAGCGACATGCTCGGCGATGTCGATGAGCCGACGCTGCCCTTCGGCCTGCAGGAAGTCGCCGCGGACGGCAGTGCCATCGAAGAGAGCCGACGTGCGCTGGGCGGCCAACTCGCCCAGCGCCTGCGCGAGCAGGCCAGGCGTGCCGGCGTGAGCGCGGCGAGCCTGCTGCACGTGGCCTGGGCGCGGGTGCTGAGCACGCTGGCCAGGCGCGACGACGTGGTGTTCGGCACCGTGCTGCTGGGGCGCATGGGGGCGGAGGGCTCCGACCGGGCGCTGGGCGTGTTCATCAACACCTTACCGCTGCGTGTCGAAACGGCGCTCGATACACGTAGCGCGGTACGGTCCGTGCACGCTCGGCTGTCGGCACTGATCGCCCACGAGCATGCCTCACTGGTGCTTGCTCAGCGTTGCAGCGGCGTGCCGGCCGGTACGCCGCTGTTCAGCGCCTTGCTCAATTACCGTCACAGCGCGGCGGTGAAACCCCGTGAAGGCAAGGGCCTCTGGCAGGGCGTCAGGGTGCTGGGCGGGGACGTGCGCAGCAACTACCCGCTGACGCTGAGCGTGGACGATCTCGGCGAAGGTTTCGACCTGCACGTGCTGGCCCAGCAAGGCCTGGGCGCTCAGCGCATCGTGGGCTGGGTGGAGCACAGCCTGGAGCAGTTGGTCGAGGCCCTGGCATCGGCTCCGGCGATCGGTCTGCAGCAACTGCCCATGCTGAGCGCCGACGAGCGCCGACGGCTGCTGGATGGCTGGCGTACGACCGCGCAGCCTTTTCCACGGCATGCCGCGGTGCAGGCTCTGGTCGAGGCGCAGGCGGTTCAGCGCCCCGACGCACCCGCGCTCATCCAGGCGGGACAGGTGCTCAGCTACGCCGAGCTGAATGCCCAGGCCAACCGCCTGGCCCACCATCTGATCGACCTCGGTATCGCGCCCGAGCAGCGTGTCGCGCTGTGCTTGCAGCGTGGCGTGCAGCGCGTGGTCGCCATGCTGGCGGTGCTCAAGGCCGGTGCCGCTTACGTGCCGGTGGACCCGGCGTATCCGGCTCAACGGATCGCCTATCTGCTCGCCGACAGCGACCCTCGCGTGGTGCTGACCGAGGCGTCGACCGACGCGCTGGCCGCCGACCGGCCGCGACTGAACATCGATTCGCCCGCTTGGCGGCAGGCCCGCGAGAGTAATCCTCGAGTGCCTGGCCTGGACTCGAACAACCTCGCCTACGTGATCTACACCTCCGGCTCCACCGGCCAGCCGAAGGGCGTGATGGTCGAGCACCATACGTTGGAAAATCTGGTGCACTGGCATGCCCAGGCCTTCGCGTTGACCGCAGGCAGCCACACCAGCAGTGTGGCCGGCTTCGGCTTCGATGCCATGGCCTGGGAGGTCTGGCCAGCCCTGTGCAGCGGTGCGGTGCTGCACCTGCCGCCAGCCCGGGTAGGCAATGAAAATGTCGATGAACTGCTCGACTGGTGGCTGGAGCAGCCGCTGCAGGTCAGCTTCCTGCCAACCCCGGTGGCGGAGCAGGCGTTGCGCCGTACGCGTCAGCACCCGACGCTGCGCACCTTGCTGGTCGGAGGTGATCGCCTGCGTCAGTTCGACCGTGACCCCGGTTTTGCAGTGGTCAACAACTACGGCCCGACTGAGACCACGGTGGTCGCCACTTCCGGCGTGCTGCTGCCGGGCGGGCCGCTGCATATCGGCCGGGCGATCGCCAACACCTGGGTCTACGTGCTGGACGAGCACCGCCAGCCGGTGCCCGAGGGCGTGGCCGGTGAGTTGTACATCGCAGGCGCGGGTGTTGCGCGCGGCTACCTGAACGCCTCGCAGATGACCGAGGCGCGCTTCCTGGCGGACCCGTTCAGTGCCAGCTCCGGCGGGCGTATGTACCGCAGTGGCGACCTGGTGCGCTGGAATCAGGATGGCACGCTGGACTACCTGGGGCGCAACGACGACCAGGTGAAAATCCGGGGCATGCGTATCGAACCGGGTGAAATCGAGGCCGCGCTGGTTAGCTTGGAAGGTGTGCAGGACGCCGTGGTGCTGGTGCGCGAGCAGCGCCTGTTGGCCTGGTTCACCAGCGCTACCGAAGTTGCCGGCGAGACCCTGCGCGAAGCGCTGAAAGCGCGTTTGCCAGCGCACATGGTGCCGTTGCTGTTCACCCGCCTGGATGCCTTGCCGCTGACCGCGCATGGCAAGCTCGACCGTCGGGCGCTGCCCGATCCGGGCCGCGAAGAACTGGTCAGCCGTGCCTACGAGGCACCGCAGAACGAGGTGGAGGAGCGCATCGCCGAACTCTGGGCGCAGGTCCTGGGTGTGGAGAAGGTCGGTCGGCAAGACAACTTCTTCGAACTCGGCGGCCATTCGCTGCTCGCCGTGACCCTGGTCGAACGCCTGCGTAGCGCCGGCCTGCCCGTCGATGTGCGCGTGCTCCTCGGCCAGCCTACCGTCGCCGCGCTGGCGGCCTCGGTCGGCCGTGGCCGCGAGGTACAGGTGCCGGCCAACCGGGTGCCGGAGGGCTGCACGCGCATCACTCCGGAGCTGCTGAGCCTGACCGAGCTCGACCAGGCGACGCTCGATCGCATCGTCGCCGGCGTGCCTGGTGGTGCCGCCAATGTGCAGGAAATCTATCCGTTGGCGCCGCTTCAGGAAGGCATTCTCTATCATCACCTGACGGGCGAGCAGGCCGACCCCTATCTGCTGCACCTGCATATGAACGTCGACAGCCGAGAGCGTCTGGAGACGGTCGTCGATGCCTTGCGCAAGGTGATCGCACGTCACGACAGCCTGCGTACCGCCGTGGTCTGGGACGGCCTGACCACGCCTCAGCAGGTGGTCTGGCGTCACGCCGAACTGCGTGTCGAGGAAGTCGCGTCGCCGGTTCCGGGCAGCCTCGCCGCCCCGGCACGCATGGACCTGACCCAGGCGCCGCTGCTGCGTCTGGAATTCAGCCAGCGACCAGGTGAGGAGGGGCTGTCGGCCACCCTGTTGTTCCACCACATCGTGCTGGATGCCACCGCCCTTGACGTGATGCGTGACGAGATGCTCGCCCACCTGCGCGGTGATCCGATGCCGACGCAGCCGGCCGTGCCTTATCGCAATTACGTGGCACATGCGCGGCTGGGCATGAGCGAGGCGGAACACGAGGCCTACTTCCGTGAGCAGTTGGGCACCATCGAGGAGCCGACGCTGCCGTTCGAGCTGCACGACGTACAGCGTGGCGAGCAGCCTCTGGAGGAAGCCTGGCAGCGCCTGCCCGACGTGCTGGTGCGGCGCCTGCGCAGCCAGGCGCGGCAGTTGGGTGTCAGCCTCGCCAGCCTGTTGCACCTCGCCTGGGCCCGTGTTCTGGGCGCGGCCACTGGCAATGGACAGGTGGTGTTCGGTACGGTGCTGCTCGGGCGCCTGCAGGGCGGTGAGGGCGCTGACCGCGGGCTGGGCATGTTCATCAATACCCTGCCGCTACGCGTCGACCTCGACGGCATCGGCGTGCGCGAAGGCGCGCGTGCCACCCATGCGCGTCTCGCCCGGTTGCAGGCCCATGAGCACGCTTCGTTGGCCCAGGCGCAGCGCTGCAGTGCGGTGTCCGCCCAACTGCCGCTGTTCAGTGCGATCCTCAACTACCGTCATGCGGCCGGCCAGGCCCGCCAGGATGCCCAGCACGACGCGTGGCGTGGTCTGGAAATCCTCGACAGCGACAATCACACCAACTACCCGCTGAGCCTGAATGTCGACGACCTCGGCGAGCGCTTGCGCGTGGGCGTCACCGCCCCGCAAACGGTCGGAGCGCGACGGGTCTGTGACCAGCTGCTCGAAGTGCTGCAAGGGCTGGTCAATGCCCTTGAAAGCCAGCCGGAGCTGTCGCTGCACCGCTTGCAGGTTCTGTCTGCCCAGGAACGCAAACGTTTGCTAGTTGATCTCAACGACTCGGTATTGCCGTTCGATCAGCACAAGACGCTGCATACGCTGTTCGAGGAGCAGGCCCGTCGCACGCCGCACGCGATGGCCGTGCTCAGCGAGCAGGAGCAGGTGAGCTATCGGCAGCTCAACGAGCGCGCCAACCGCCTGGCTCACCATCTTGTCGACCTGGGCGTGCAGCCCGATGACCGCGTGGCGGTGTGCGTGGAACGCGGTGTGTCGCTGGTCGTCGGCCTGCTGGCGATCCTCAAGGCCGGTGGCGCCTATGTACCGCTCGACCCGACCTATCCTCGCGAGCGCTTGCAGTACATGCTCGAAGACAGCGCGCCCGCTGCGCTGCTGGGCCAGGCAGGCACTCGGCATCTGCTCGAATGTCAGGGCGTGCCGCAGGTAGATATCGATGCCCTCGACGCGCTCGGAGAGCGGCTGCACGATCCGCGGATCGAGGCCCTGCAGCCGGGCAACCTGGCCTACGTTATCTACACCTCCGGCTCCACAGGCCGGCCCAAGGGGGTGATGGTCGAGCATCGCAACGTGGTGAACCTGGTGCACTGGAGCGCCCAGCTGTTCCCGCAGGGGGCGGACGGTCGCGTGTTGCACAAGACACCGATCAGTTTCGATGCCTCGGTCTGGGAGCTGTTCTGGCCGTTGTGCAGCGGGGGGCCGTTGCTGCTGGCCCGCCCGGATGGGCAGCGCGATCCGGCCTATCTGGCGCGGATGATCAGCGAGTGGCGCGTCAGTGTGGTGCAGTTCGTACCCGTGCTGTTGCAGCAGTTCCTCGATCTGCCACAAAGCGCAGCCTGCGACAGCCTCACCGATATCGTCTGCGGCGGCGGCGAGCTGACTCCGGCGCTGGCCAGCTTGCTGCGCCAGCGCCTGCCTCGGGTACGCCTGCACAACGTTTACGGCCCGACGGAAACCACCGTTGACTGCAGCATCTGGACCCTGGCAGCGGAGCAGCCGGTACCCGGCAGCTTCCTGCCGATCGGCCGACCGGTGGCCAATACCCGTCTGTATGTGCTCGATGCCTGGGACCAGCCGGTGCCCCAGGGCGTGGTCGGCCAGTTGCATATCGGCGGCGCGGGGGTTACCCGTGGCTACCGCAACCTGCCACTGGCTCAGGCCGAGCGCTTCATCGCCAGCCCGTTCGTGCCGGGTGAGCGCCTGTACCGCAGTGGTGACCTGGTACGCCAGCACGCCGACGGCAATCTGGAGTTCCTCGGTCGCAACGACGATCAGGTCAAGCTGCATGGCCTGCGCATCGAGCTGGGCGAGATCCAGGCGGCGCTTGCGCAGTGCCCCGGTGTCGAGCACGCCGTGGTCATGGTGCGCGACGATGGTCCGGGCGGGCAGCGGCTGGTGGCCTACTACACGGGCACGCCAACCCGCGCCGAGGTGCTGCGCGAGGCCCTGCGCAGCCATCTGCCGGACTACATGTTGCCGGCCTTCTACCTGCACCTGCAGAGCCTGCCACTGAGCCCCAACGGCAAACTGGACCGCCAGGCCCTGCCGGCCCCCGGCAGTGAGGCCCTGCCGGTACGTATCCACGAAGCACCGCAAGGCGAGATGGAACAACTGCTGGCCGACCTCTGGCGCGAACTGCTGGGCGTGGAGGCAGTGAGCCGCCATGACAACTTCTTCGAGCTCGGTGGTCACTCGCTGCTGGCCATCAGCCTGACCGCACGCTTGCGGCAGGAAGGTATCGAGGCCGACGTCCGCGCCTTGTTCGAACAACCGACACTGGCCGGTTATGCCGCCATCACAGAGAGCATGGAGATTATCCTGTGAGCATCAACGAGCTTCTGGCGACACTCAAGGCACTGGACATCCAGCTGGCCGTCAAGGATGGGCAACTGGCCGTGCAGGGCAATCGCCGCGCGCTCAGCGACAATGGCCTGGTCGATCACCTGCGCTCGCACAAGACAGCGCTGATCGAGCTGCTCGAACAGGGCCTGTACACCCATGGCAGGCGCGGCATGCCGACGCTGCCTGCCAATGGCATCGCTGTCGGCTGCACACGCATCACCCCCGAGATGCTGACCCTGGTGGACCTCGATCAGGCCGCCATCGAGCGCCTAACCGACCTGATCCCTGGCGGCGCCGCCAACGTGCAGGACATCTACCCCCTGGCGCCCTTGCAGGAGGGCATTCTGTACCACCACGTCAGCGCCAGCGGCCGCGATCCCTATGTGATGCGCGTGGATTTCGCCCTGGCCGACCAGCAGCGTCTGGACGCCTTCGTCCAGGCCTTGCAGGCAGTCATCGATCGGCACGACATTCTGCGCAGCTCGGTGCACTGGCAGGGACTGGAACAGCCGGTGCAGGTGGTCTGGCGCAGCGCCCGGCTGAACATCGACAACCGGGCGGACAGCCCCGACGCCGAACAGCCGGGGCTGGATCTGGGCCAGGCGCCGCTGTTGCGTCTGGTCTGCGGCGGTGCCGACGATGGCCGGGTACGCGCCAGCCTGCTGTATCACCACATCGCTCTGGACCACAGCGCGCTGGAGGTGGTGCGTCAGGAAATCCATGCCTGCCTGCTCGGCCAGGGAGCGACGCTGGGCACGCCGGTGCCGTTTCGCAACTACGTGGGGCAAGCGTTGCTGGGCGTCAGCGAGGCCGAGCACGAGGCGTTCTTCCGCGGCATGCTCGGCGACGTCGTGGAGCCGACCCTGGCCTACGACCTGCAAGACCTCAGTGGGGACGGTGAGCATGCCAGCGAGCACAGCATCACCCTGGACCCGGCTTTTTGCCTGCGCCTGCGCGCACAGGCGCGCACCCTCGGGGTGAGTGTCGCCAGCCTGTTCCACCTCGGTTGGGCACACGTCCTTGCGGGGCTGACCGGTCGTCAGCGGGTGGTCTTCGGTACCGTGCTGATGGGGCGGTTGCTGGGTGCCGAGGCCACCGAGCGAGCCTTGGGCATCTTCATCAACACCCTGCCATTGTGCCTGAGCCTGGAGGCCCAGGAGGTGTCCTCGGCGATACGCACCACGCATCAGCGGCTGACCACACTGATGCGTCACGAGCATGCACCGCTGGCCCTGGCGCAACGTTGCAGCGGCGTGGCTGCGCCGACACCGCTGTTCAATGCACTGCTCAACTACCGCCACAGTTCGCCCGAGCACGGCAGTGGCGAACTGTGGCAAGGCATCGAAGTGCTGCAGGCCAGAGAGCGCAGCAACTACCCCGTGGTCATGAGCGTCGACGACCTGGGCGAGGCGTTTGCATTTACCGCGCAGACGGCAGCGGGTGTCGACCCGCTGCGAACTTGCCGCTACCTGCAGCGGGCCATGGAGCAGATGCTCGATGCGCTGGAGCAGGCGCCAGCCGCTTGTTTCGAGCGGGTCGATATCCTGCCGGACGACGAGCGCATCCAGCTGCTGCAGCACTTCGCCGGCTCGCGCAGCCCCTATGAAAGTCTGCACACGGTGCACTGGCGCATCGAACGCCAGGCGCTTGAACGGCCAGGCGCCGTCGCCGCCGCGGTTGGCGAGCAGGTGCTGAGCTATGCCGAGTTGAACGGCCTGGCCAACGGCCTGGCCCATCGACTGATCGCGCTCGGCGTGCGCCCGGACGACCGCGTGGCAGTGGTCGCCCGTCGCGGCCTGGACACTCTGGTGGGGCTGTTGGCGGTGCTCAAGGCCGGTGCCGGTTACGTGCCGGTGGACCCGGCGCATCCGGACGAACGCATCGCCTATCTGTTGAGCGACAGCGCCCCCGTGGTGGTGCTCAGCCAGCAGGATCTGCTCGAGCGCCTGCCGGGGCTGAGCGTTCCGGTGCTGCTGCTCGACCAGCCGAGCTGGAGCGCCCGCGAGGACAACCCGCAGGTGCCGGGCCTGAGTGCCTGTCACCTGGCCTACGTGATCTACACCTCCGGTTCCACCGGCCAGCCGAAAGGCGTGATGGTCGAGCACCAGAGCCTCAGCAACCTGGTGGACTGGCATTGCCAGGCCTTCGACCTGAAGGCTGGCAGCCACACCGCCAGCGTCGCCGGTTTCGGCTTCGACGCCATGGCCTGGGAGGTCTGGCCAGCGCTGTGCGCGGGGGCGACCCTGCACCTGCCGCCAGCGCATATCGGCAACGAACAGCTCGACGCCTTGCTCGACTGGTGGCAGGCGCAGCCGCTGCAGGTGGCCTTCCTGCCCACGCCGGTGGCGGAGTACGCGTTCAGTCGCGAGTTGCGTCACCCGACGCTGCGCACCCTGCTGATCGGCGGTGACCGCCTGCGCCAGTTCCCCCGTGATCCCGGCTTTGCGGTGATCAACAACTACGGGCCCACCGAGGCCACGGTGGTGGCCAGCTCCGGGCGCCTGTGGCCCGAAGGCCGCCTGGACATCGGCAAACCGATCGCCAACACGCGCCTGTACCTGCTCGACGAGCACCGGCAACTGGTGCCCAGTGGGGTGGCGGGCGAGCTGTACATCGGCGGCGAAGGGGTGGCGCGGGGTTACCTGAACCGCGCGGAGTTGACCGCCGAACGCTTCCTCGACGACCCCTTCGTCGCCCAGCCTGGCGCGCGCATGTACCGCAGCGGTGACCTGGCGCGTTGGAATGCCGACGGAACGCTGGATTACCTGGGGCGCAACGATGACCAGGTGAAGATCCGCGGCATGCGTATCGAACTGGGCGAGATCGAGAGCCAGCTGGGGCAGGTGGCGGGGGTCGAAGAGGCCCTGGTGCTGGCCCGCGAAGACGCGCCCGGCCAGCCACGCCTGGTGGCGTATTTCACGGGGTCGCAGACGCTATCGGCCAGCGGTCTGCGCAGTGCCTTGCTGGCGCGGCTGCCAGGCTACATGGTGCCGGGTGCCTTCGTGCGCCTGGAGGCCTGGCCGCTGACGGCCAATGGCAAGGTCGATCGCCGGGCGCTGCCGGCACCGGATCGCGAGGCATTGCCGGAGCGCACTTTCGAAGCACCCCAGGGCGAACTGGAAACCACCCTGGCAGCGATCTGGTGCGAGTTGCTGCAGGTCGAGCGGGTAGGGCGGCATGACCATTTCTTCGAACTGGGTGGCCATTCGTTGCTGGCCATGCGCATGGTGGCCCAGGTGGCCCAGCGACTGCAGCGGGTTCTGACCCTGGCCGACCTGTTCGCCGACAGCAGCCTTGCCGCGGTCGCTCAGTGCCTGGAGGGGGCGACCCCTGACCATCTGCCGGCCATCGAGACCGGGGCCCGCAGCGGGCCGCTGCCGTTGTCCGCCGCGCAGCAACGCATCTGGTTCATGGCGCAGATGACGGATGCCAGCAGCGCTTACAACATTCCGCTGGGCCTTGCTCTCAACGGCCCGCTGGACAGCCGCGCGCTGCGCCTCGCTCTGGAGCGTATCGTCGCGCGTCACGAGGCACTGCGCAGCCTGTTCGTCGAGCACGACGGCGAAGCCCGGGTTCAGGTGGCCCCCGACAGCGTGCGACCGGATATCTGCTGGCAGGACATGCGTGATCAGGACATGCAGGCCATACGTGAGGTGATCCGCGACGAAGCCGGGCAACCCTTCGACCTGCAGCATGATCTGCCGATTCGCGGGCGCTTGTTGTGCCTGGAAGAAGACCGCCACATCCTGCTGCTGACCCTGCATCACATCGTCGCCGACGGTTGGTCGCTGGGCGTGCTGACTGCTGAGCTGAGTGCCCTGTACCAGGCGTTCAGCCAGGGCGAGGCCGATCCGCTGCCGGCGCTCGCGCTGCAGTACGGCGATTACGCCCTGTGGCAACGCCAGTGGCTGGACGCACAGAGTCTGAGTGCGCAGGCCGGGTACTGGCAGCGTACCCTCGAGGGTGCCCCCATGCTGTTGACCCTGCCGACCGACCGGCCGCGGCCGGAACGCCAGGATTATCGCGGGGCCACCGTGCCCCTGCAGCTCGATCCCCAGCTGTGCGCCGAGCTGCGTGCCTGCAGCCAGCGCCAGGGCGTGACCCCCTTCATGCTGTTCATGGCCGCCTGGGCGGTACTGCTGGCGCGGTTGTCCGGCCAGGGCGAGGTGGTGATCGGTATGCCGGTGGCCAACCGTCGCCGTGCCGAGATCGAAGGGCTGATCGGCCTGTTCGTCAATACCCTGGCCGTGCGCGTGGACACCACCGGTGAGCCGGATGTGGCCACGCTGCTGGGCCGGGTGAGGAACCGCATCATCGAGGCCCAGGCCAATCAGGACCTGCCTTTCGAGCAGGTCGTGGAGCACCTGCGGCCCGTGCGCAGCCTGGCCCACAGCCCGCTGTTCCAGGCTTCGCTGGCCTGGGACGGGAGCCATGGCGCGCCGCTGCGCCTGGGTGACCTGCAACTCGAAGCACTGGGTGAGCAACCAACCTTCGCCAAGTTCGATCTGACCCTGAGCGTCAGCGAAAGCGCCGAGGGCTTCACCTGCATGCTCGACTACGCCACGGCACTGTTCGACCCGGCGACCGTCGAGCGTTACGCCGGTTATCTCAAGCAGGTGCTGCGCGGCATGGCCGACGACGCCCGCGCGCTGCCCGAACGCATCGAGATGCTCGGCGCGCAGGAGCGCCAGCGCCTGCTGTTCGAGCTCGATGCCAGCGAGACCGCCGCGCAGGGGGCAGAGCGCCTGCCGACGCTGTTCGAGGCGCAGGTCGCACGCACCCCGGAGGCCATCGCGCTGGACGTCGATGCCCGGCAGTTGAGCTACCGGCAGCTCAATGAACAAGCCAACCGCCTGGCCCATTACCTGATCGAGCAAGGGGTGAGTGCCGACAGCCGCGTGGCGATCTGCGTGGAGCGCGGCGCGCAACTGGTCGTCGGCTTGCTGGCCATTCTCAAGGCCGGTGGCGCTTACGTGCCGCTGGACCCTGGCTATCCGCACGAACGTCTGGCCTACATGCTCGAGGACAGCGATGCCCTGGCGCTGCTGGTCGATGGCACCACCCGTGAACGCTTTGCCGGCGGTACGACGCCGTTGATCGACCTGGATGCCTGCATCTGGGCGGAACACTCCCTCGCCGACCCGCAGCTGGACACGGCCGGGGCCAGCGACCTGGCTTACGTCATCTACACCTCGGGCTCGACCGGCACGCCCAAGGGCGTGATGGTCGAGCAGCGCAACCTGTGCAACCTGGTGCAGTGGAGTTCGCGGCTATGTCCACCCGTCCCGTCGGGCGCGCTGTTGCACAAGACCCCGGTCAGCTTCGACGCGTCGGTCTGGGAGCTGTTCTGGCCGCTGTGCGCCGGGTTGCGCCTGGTGCTGGCGCGGCCCGGTGGGCAGCGCGATGCCGATTACCTGGTGGAGGTGATTCGCCAGCGGCAGGTCAGCGTCGTGCAGTTCGTACCCGCCTTGTTGCAGCAGTTCCTGGCTGCAGCCGACTGCCACACCTGTACCTCGTTGACCGATATCGTCTGCGGGGGCGGCGAACTGACCGCCGCGCTGGCCGCCCAGGTCCGTCAACGCCTGCCCATGGCGCGCCTGCACAACGTCTACGGACCCACGGAAACCACGGTGGACTGCAGCGTCTGGACCCTGCACCCCGGGCAGCCGGTGCCCGACGAAACGCTGCCGATCGGGCGGCCGATCAGTAACACCCGGCTCTACGTGCTGGACGCCTGGGACCAGCCGGTCCCGCAGGGCGTGGTCGGCCAGTTGCACATCGGCGGTGCCGGCGTGGCGCGTGGCTACCTGAACCTGCCTGCCGTACAGGCCGAACGCTTCATCGCCAGCCCGTTCGTGGCGGGTGACCGCCTTTATCGCAGTGGCGACCTGGTGCGCCAGGGCGCGGACGGCAACCTGCTGTTCGTCGGTCGCAGCGATTTCCAGGTCAAGCTGCATGGTCTGCGCATCGAACTTGGCGAGATCGAGGCCCGCTTGCTCGAACACCCGGCCGTACGCGAAGCGGCGGTGCTGCTGCGTGGCGACCGTCTGGTGGCCTGGTTCAGCTGCGAAGCGGGACCGCGGCCGGGCATCGATGCCTTGCGCAACCATCTGCTGGGCGGCTTGCCGGATTACATGGTGCCCGCCGCCTATGTCGCGCTGGACAGCTTGCCGTTGACGCCCAACGGCAAGCTCGACCGCGAGGCCTTGCCAGTACCGGACGACAGCGCCGTGCTCGCGCGCACCTACGAAGCGCCGCAAGGGGACATCGAAACCTGGCTGGCGCGCGTGTGGGCCGAGTTGCTCAACGTGCCGCGTGTCGGGCGGCAGGACAACTTCTTCGAACTGGGCGGGCACTCGCTGCTGGCCGTCAGCCTGGTGGCACACATGCGCCGCGCCGGGCTCTGCGTCGATGTGGGTGCACTGTTCGCCCAACCGACCCTTGCGGTGCTGGCGCGCAGCGTGGTGCGCCAGGATCGCCAACCGGTACCGGCCAACCGGATCGCGGCGGGTTGTACGCAGATCACCCCCGACCTGCTGCCACTGGTCAGCCTCGCCCCGTCGGACATCGAGCGCATCGTCGCCCGCGTAGCGGGTGGCGCGGCCAATGTCCAGGATATCTACCCGCTGGGGCCGCTGCAGGCCGGCATTCTCTATCACCATCAGTTGGCGGCCGGCGATGCCGATCCCTATCTGCTGGAAGCGCGCTTCGCCTTCGTCAGTGGCGAGCGCCTGGACGCTTTCTGCCAGGCGTTGCAGCGGGTCATCGACCGTCATGACATCCTGCGCAGCGCCTTGCACTGGGAGGCCCTGCAGACCCCTGTGCAAGTGGTCTGGCGCCATGCCAGTCTGCCGATCAGCGAGGTTCCTCTGACCTCACTGGACGACTGCGCAACCCTCGACCTGACCCAGGCACCGCTGCTCCATCTGGCCCACGCCCGGGACCGGGCCAATGGCAAGATCGTCGCCGTGCTGCGTTTTCATCACGCGATCATGGATCACATCGGCCTCGAGGTGCTGGGCCAGGAAGTGCAGGCCATGCTGCTCGGCGAACAGGCGCAGCTCGCCGAGCCGGTTCCCTATCGCAACTACATCGCTCAGGTACTGCAAGGGCCCGACGAGCAGGCCCACGAGGCGTTCTTCCGTGAGCAGTTGGGCGACATCGACGAACCCAGCCTGCCTTATGGCATGACCCCGTCGCGCAGCGTTCAGGCCCCTGGCATGGCGGCCTTGCCGCTCGACCCTGAGCTGGCTCTGCGCCTGCGCGGGCAGGCACGCCAGTTGAACGTCAGTGTCGCGAGCCTGATGCACCTGGCCTGGGCCGAGGTGCTCGGGCAGCTCTCCGGGCGTGGGCAGGTGGTGTTCGGCACCGTGCTGCTTGGCCGAATGCTCGGCGGCGAGGGCGCCGAGCGGGCCATGGGCGTGTTCATCAATACCTTGCCGCTGCGTATCGACCTGGGCAAGTCGAATGCCCGCGACGCGGTGCTTGATACCCACCAGCGCCTGAGCGCGCTGCTGGCCCATGAGCAGGCGCAACTGGCGCTGGCCCAGCGCTGCAGTGCGCTGCCTGCCGGCACGCCATTGTTCAGCACGCTGCTGAACTTCCGCCACAGCAGCGCGGCGCAGAGCGACGCGAGCGCGCGGGAAGCGTGGCGGGGCATCGAGGTTCTGCAGGCCGAAGAGCACAGCAACTATCCGTTGACCATGAGCGTCGATGACCAGGGCGATGGCTTCACCCTGACCGCTCGAACTCAGGGTGGGCTGGATGCGCAGCGCATCTGCGCGTATCTGCAGCAGTCTCTGGGCGAGCTGGCGAGGACGCTGGAGCAGCATCCGCAGCATGTCCTGGCAGGGGCGATCATTCCGCCGGGCGAGCGTGAGCGCCTGCTGTCGACCTTCAACGACACCTGCCTCGACTACCCGCGCGACCAGCCGGTACACCAGCTGTTCGAGCAGCGCAGCGCCCTGCATCCGCAAGCCGTGGCGGTGGTGGATGGCAGCCACTCGCTCACCTATGCGCAGTTGAACGCACGTGCCAATGCGCTGGCGCATCATCTGCACGGGCAGGGCATCAGGCCCGGCGACCACGTTGGCATCCTGCTGCCGCGCTCCGCCGACCTGGTGATCGCTCAGTTGGCCATCGGCAAGTGCGCGGCGACCTATGTGCCGCTGGACGTCAATGCGCCCGCCGAGCGGCACAGCTACATGCTCGATGATTGCGCCGCCGTGTGCCTGCTGACGCAACGCGCGCTGCCGGTCGCGGCGACGGTCAGGCGTATCGACCTGGACGAGCTGACCCTCGATCCCACCGCGGTACACAACCTCGACCTGCCCCGGGCGGCGGATTCGCCGGCCTATGTGATGTACACCTCGGGTTCCACCGGGCTGCCCAAGGGCGTACGGGTAGGGCACCGGGGCATCGTGCGTCTGGTGGTGAACAATGGCTACGCCGAGTTCGGTGATCGCGACTGCTTCGCCCTGGCGTCCAACCCGGCGTTCGATGCCGCGACCCTGGAGGTATGGGGCGCGCTGCTCAACGGTGGGCAAGTGTTCGTCATCGACCATGCGACCCTGGTCGATCCTCAGCGCTTCGCCACGGCGCTGCGCCAGGGCGGGGTCAGCGTGCTGTTCCTCACCACCGCACTGTTCAACCAGTACGCGCAGCTGCTGCCGCAGGCTCTGGCCGAGCTGCGCGTGTTGTTGTCCGGGGGCGAGCGGGCCAGCCCGGCGACCTTCCGCACTTTGCTGGCCCATGCGCCGAACACCCGTCTGTTCAACGCCTATGGCCCGACCGAAACCACCACCTTCGCGACTGTCCACGAAGTGCGGGCGGTCGACGCAGGCATGGAAGCCCTGCCGATCGGCCGACCGATCGGCAACACGCGCCTCTACGTACTGGACGCGCGGCAGCGCCTGGCGCCACTGGGGGTGGTCGGTGAGCTGTATATCGGTGGCGATGGCGTGGCCATGGGCTACCTGAATCGCGCGAGTCTCACCGAAGAGAAGTTCGTCGCCGACCCGTTCAGCGACCAGCCAGGGGCGATGATGTATCGAACCGGCGACCTGGGGCGCTGGCTGGAGGACGGCCAGCTGGAGTGCCTGGGGCGCAACGACGATCAGGTGAAGATCCGCGGTTTCCGCATCGAGCTGGGCGAGATCGCCAATGCCCTGCAGCGCTTGCCCGGGGTACGCGATGCCGTGGTTCTGGCCCGTGAGGATGAGCCGGGGCAGGTGCGCCTGGTGGCGTACTTCACCGCCGGCGGTGCGGGCGAGATCGAGACCGCGCAGCAGATGCGTGCGCAGTTGCAGACCCAGCTGCCGGACTACATGGTGCCGTCTGCATGCGTGGAGCTGAAGACGCTGCCGCTGACCGCCAATGGCAAGCTCGATCAACGGGCGCTGCCCAAGCCCGATCACTCGACCCTGTTCGGGCTCGTCTACGAGGCACCGCAAGGGGACATGGAGCACGCCCTGGCAGCGATCTGGGCCGAGGTGCTGCAGGTCGAGCGAGTCGGGCGCCACGACCACTTCTTCGAACTGGGTGGGCACTCGCTGCTGGCGATGCGCATGGTTTCCCAGGTGCGTCAGCAACTGGGCCTGGAGCTGCCGCTGGGCGAGCTGTTCGCCCTGGGCGAACTGGCGGCGGTGGCGGCTGCGCTGTCGAACCAGCAGGTGCTCGAGGTCGAGGTCATCCGTGCGCTGCCACGGGGCCAGCGATCTGCGCTGTCGTTCGCGCAGCAGCGCCTGTGGTTCCTGACCCAGATGGAAGGCGGCAACCAGGCCTATAACATTCCCATGGCCCTGGAGCTGCGTGGGCCACTCGACGTGACGGCGCTGCAGCGCAGCCTGGAGCGGATCGTCGAGCGGCATGAAACCCTGCGCAGTCGTTTCGTGCCCAGCGATCAGGGCGCCGAAGTGGTTTTCGTGGCCAGTTCGGCGCAACTGCCGCAGGAAGACCTGCGTGACAGGCCGCAGGCGCTGCACGGACGGCTCGCAGTGCTGGCCGTCGAACCCTTCGACCTGAGTCATGAGCCTGCGCTGCGTTCGCGCCTGTTGTGTCTGGGCGAGGACCACCACGTGCTGTCGCTGACCCTGCACCATATCGTTGCCGACGGTTGGTCGATGGGCGTTCTGACCCGTGAGCTGCTGGCCCTGTACCCGGCGATGCAGCGTGGCGAGGCCGACCCGCTGTCACCACTGGCGATCCAGTACGCCGATTTCGCAGCCTGGCAACAGAGCTGGCTGAGCGGCGAACGCCTGCAGCGCCAGGCCGCCTACTGGCGCCAGGCACTGGATGGCGCGCCCACGCTGCTGAGCCTGCCCACCGACCGGCCCCGCCCGGCGCAGCAGGATTTCGCAGGTGCAAGCCTGGCGCTGCGCCTGGACGCCGCGCTGACCGCCAACCTGCGTGCCCTGGCGCAGCGTCAGGGTGTCACGCTGTACATGACCCTGATGGCGGCCTGGGCCGCCTTGCTGGCGCGCTTGTCGGGCCAGGCCGATGTGGTGGTCGGCAGCCCGATCGCCGGGCGCAGCCGGGTCGAGCTCGAGCCGCTGATCGGCCTGTTCGTCAACACCCTGGCGATTCGCCTCGACCTGTCTGCGGCGCCCACCGGCGAAGCCCTGCTGGCCCAGGTGCGCAGCCGTGTGCTGGAAGCGCAGGATCATCAGGACCTGCCGTTCGAACAGGTGGTCGAGAGCGTGGCACCGGCACGCAGCCTGGCGCATTCGCCGTTGTTCCAGACCACCCTCAACTGGCTCGCCGGGGAAAGCACGCTGCCAGCGCTGGATGGCCTGACGCTGTCGGTGGTGGAGCAGAGCAGCCAGGTGGCCAAGTTCGACCTGTCCCTGAACCTGGGCGAGTACGGCGATGTGCTGGTCGGCACCCTGGACTACGCCACCGCGCTGTTCGACGAGGCCAGTGTTCGCCGTTACGGCCGATATTTCGAGGCCCTGTTGCAGGCGTTGGTCAGCGACGAGCAATGCGTTATCGACGCGGTGCCGCTGGTGAGCGGGGACGAGCGTGAAACCTTGCTCGACACCTTCAATGCCAGCGCCATGGCGTTCGCGCCGGCGCAGACCCTGCATGGGCGGATCGAGGCCCAGGCCGTTGGCGCTGCCGAGGCCATCGCCGCCCGCATGGGGGATGAAGCGCTGAGCTATGCCGAGTTGAACGCTCAGGCCAACGGCCTGGCCCATCGCCTGATCGCGCTCGGCGTGCGCCCGGACGACCGCGTGGCAGTGGTCGCCCGTC
>NZ_JARVSV010000059.1:0-28867 GCF_030209025.1 Pseudomonas sp. MEJ086 | reverse complement strand
CGCGGGGATGTACAGACCGGGCAGGACTCCACAGAGGGCCTCAATCGTGATGTGAACAGTGCGTACGAGATTACTCGGGATGATGAGGAGCGTACGGATCTGTATGTAACCAAGTCGTCTGTAGAGGCGGTGGCGAACCCTATACAGACTTTTGAGCGCTGGGTTAAAGCAGCTGAAAATTATGGTGATAGTAGCGAAGAGGCACTGAGTGGTCTTGCAAAGGTTTTCATTGCAGCGGGCGTCGTTGCAAATGGCAAGGGGCTCTCAGATGTACAACAAGCAGTCGTTAAGCATGAAGTACTCAGAGTTTTAGGTCATCGGAACTCCGAGAAACGACTGGCAACGGCACGTCACTTTGTCAATCAGATACCTGGTCAAGCAACTGAAGCCCAAAGAGAGGTTATTGCAGGTCATGTTGCTGATATTGCGGCACGTGACCCTGAAGCAGCCTTTTGGTTTGTGTATCGCCTTAATGTATTCGCTCAAGGTAATCCAGGGCAGAGCAATTACGCGGCTGTTGGCGTTGCTGTCTTAGGTGGATTGGCTATATATCTTTCGATGGCTGCATCGAACCCGGCATCCATGAATAATATGGAGCAGTTGGCTAACAATGTAATGGAGTCTGTCACCCAGGCGGGAGTAGCGGCTAAAGATAAAGTTGTAGTTTCGACCCAAATATGGTGGCTTGTCGCTGGGACTGCAGTAGCATTTCCTATACATCAACTTGATCCTAAATATGGTGTGCTAGTTAATCCTGGTGCTGATTCATCTGGTTTAGAGAATGCATCGAGTGGGGGGTATAATGCTGGCGGTTCGGTGGTTACCGTGCCGCATACAGGCGGAAGTCAGCTGGATACACAGCAAGGTGACACTAGCTATAAGACTCCGGAGCACCAGCTGAACCCGGGGAATATGTATAGTGGAAACGGTGCAAAAGAGGCTGGAAGCTCTGCGACTAAGTTGAGTCAGGGAGAGCAGAAAGCGGTTGCTAGAATTGATAATATAATAAAAAACTTCAAAGATCATGATATCGAAGGTACATTGAAAGACATGGCTGGAGATCCAGTTCCTCGGAAGAATGGCAGTGGTTACTATGATCATTTGAACGAAATGCAGGAGCAGATAAGAGGGCTTACCAACCATGCAGAAACGCTTAAAAATGTAAGTAATCCAGAGGCGCAAGCGGCCCGACAGGCAGCTTTGGATACTTTAAAACGTATTTCTGACTCTCTAAATGGTGCGGGTATATGAAAAAGACATTTCGTCAAATAGATGAGAGTAATGGGTTTAAGTGGGAAGTTGAGCCTGATTCTGATGAGTCTGCGCTGGAGTCATGGCACAGGTCGATTCTGGACACTCCGATAAACGAGCTTGAGATCGGCGACCTTTGCAGATCGGTCAGGCAAGATATGTATACGTCGGAATTATTGCCTGTCGTGGTTCGCGAGTTGGATAAGGAAGTGCTGGTAGGATTTCTGGATGACGCCGAGTTGCTAAAAGGAACCTCAAAATTATCGGAGGCAGTCTGGGCGAAGAATTTACAGCTGACGCAAAAAATGTTGAATATTCTGCAGCGAGATAAAGAGCTTATTGCTGCGGAGCCTCGCGCTGTCGAATATGTCGAATATGCTCAGGCGCTAGAGAGGAAACTGCTGGCAGCGCTTAATGGTAAATGACACAAGGTGCAAAAGAGGCTGTAATTCCAAAAGGTTTTTCAAGTGCAGATGATTCTGTGCGCTTTGGTACGGATACGGAATCGATGGGGTCAGAGTCATTGATTTTGGCGTCTCATGATAGTTATGGTTTCCCTATCCTGAGGAGAGCACGCCATGGCCCGTTTACCCCGTCTTTATTTTCCGGGATGCGTCCAGCATGTGATTCAACGAGGCAACAATCGTGAGGCCTGCTTTTACGATGAAGCGGACTACAAGGTCTACCTGTCTTTTCTGAACGACGCGGCCAAAAAATACCAAGTCGCCATTCATGCTTTTGTGCTGATGACGAATCATGTGCACCTGCTCGCCACACCCCAAAAAAGGGGACACCCATTAGCCGGCCTTGCGTCAAGACTCAAAGCCACCCGCTCTGCTTTTAAGAGCAGAGTTTTCCAGCGCCGAACCTGATGGGTTGATCCGGTCGAGCCCGTTTCCTCGTTCTTGGCTGCGACCGAGTCGCGCCAGTCACCCATATGGATCAAGCGGTAGCTAACGCTCAGCACCGCCCTGGCGGGAAACCCGCCCCAGAGAAACGTTGGTGCCGCCAATGTGCCCAGAGTGTGGCTAGGAGCCATGGGGCCGTCGATCGGCAGAGCATGCTCTGTCGCTAGCCAGGTCAGCCGCACATGGGGCGGCTGACCTGGTTTTTCTACCAGCGGAAATTCACCGAACCGACCAATTGGCGCTCGTCGCCATAGGTGCAGGTGGCGAACTCGCAGTAGGTGTACTGCTTGTTGGTGAGGTTGTTGGCGTTGAGGCTGACGCCCCAGTTCGGGTCGAGCTGGTAGCTGACCATGGCATCGAACAGGGTGTAGGCGGGCATCGCCGAGTCCATTTCGGAGGCCTGGGTGGTGCCCTTGTAGCGGGCGCCGGCGCCAACTGTGAGCTGCGGCAGGTTGAGGCGCATGAAGTTGTAGTCCAACCACAGCGCTGCCTGGTGATAGGGCGTGTCTTCACTGCGTTGGCCGACTTCGCCGGGGATCACGCTTTCTGTGATGCGCGCATCGATATAGGCGTAGGAGGCGATCAGGCTGAGGTCCTCTGTCACATCCGCCTTGGCTTCCGCCTCGAAGCCGCGCGAGCGCACTTCGCCAGTCTGCGAAGCGATGTTGGTGGCAGGATTCTGCTTAAACACGTTCTGCTGGGTCAGCTCGAAAACCGCCGCACTGAGCAGCAGGTTGCGGCCGTCGGGCTGGTAGCGAATCCCCGCCTCGTATTGTTTGCCTTCGGTGGGCACGAAGCTCTGCCCGCCGGCAACGGCCACCGACACCGGGAAAAATGATTCGCTGTAGCTCAGGTAAGGCGCCAGGCCGTTATCGAACTTGTACACCAGGCCGGCGCGATAGGTGGTGGCCTCGTTGTCCTGGCTGGTGCGAACGTCGTTGCGATGCTGACGCTGATCCTGGTCGGCCCAGTCGTGGCGCACGCCGAGCACGGCAACCCAGCGGTCGTCGAAATTTATCTGATCCTGCAGGTACACGCCCTTTTGCAGGGTGTCGATCTGTGAGCCGCGATCCAGGCTGCGGTCCTTGTTCACCACCACGGGCTGCCCGTAGTTGTAGCGGCTCAGGTCAAGCGCTGGCGCGACACCTCGAAAGTTGTGCGAGTCGTAGGTCATGTCGTAGGCATCGAAGCCCAGCAGAACGCTGTGCTCCGCGCCACCAAGCTGCCATTTGGATTCGATATTGGTGTCGCTGGCCAGGCCGCGGGCGCGCTCGTGGCGGTCGCTGTACTGGCGCCGCAGGATGCCCGTGGTGGCTGCCTGATTGATGGCCGCGGCAGAGGTTTGTATCTGCAGGTACTTCCATTCCACCTCGGTTTGGTAATAACGCAGCTTGTGGTTGATGCGCAGCTGCTCGTTGAAGTGGTGCTCGAACTCGTAACCCAGCGTCGACATCTCGCCTTTCATCTCGTTGTAGCCGGGCTCGCCGATAAAGTCGTGGCGGCCAATCTGGTACGTCGCGTCGCCCACACCCTTGACCAACTGATAGGGCAGCGGCGCAGAGAAGCCGGTGTCGGTCTTCTGGTAGAACGACAGCAGGGTCAGGCTGGTGTCGTCATTCGGTCGCCAGGTCAGCGACGGGGCGATATAGAGCTTGTCGTCGTTGATGTGATCCTGCGGCGTGTCGCTGTCGCGCTTGAGCATCGTCAGGCGATAGCTCAGCGTATCGCTTTCACCGAGCGGGCCGCTGAAGTCAGCGGACAGCTGCTTGCGGTCGTTCTGGCCCACCTGCAGGTTCAGTTCGCGCAGCGGCTCTCGAGTCGGCCGCTTGCTCACACCGTTGATCATGCCGCCTGGCGACAGCTGCCCGTAGAGCACCGACGCCGCGCCACGAATCACCTCGACACGCTCCAGACCATAGGGCTCCTGAATGCCGTCATAAGAGTTGTTCTGCAGGCGCAGGCCATCGCGCAGCGAGCCGCCCGTGGCTGACTCGACATCGAGGCCACGGATACGAAAACGGTCCGCCGTGCGGTTGAAACTGGTCGGCTGGCTGGTGACGCCCGGTGTATAGCTGAGTGCCTGGGAAAGGGTTTCCGACTGGCGATTGCGCAGCTCGTCGCGGGTGACCACCGAGATCGACTGCGGCGTATCGACCAGGGCAGTGTCGGTCTTGGTCGCGCTGGTGTTGCGCAAGGCTACGTAGCCGGCGAGCGGCTCGCCCGGCAGCTCGGCGTTAGTCAGTGCGCTGCCAGACACGGTGGTGCTGTCCAGTTGCATTGCGCCGCTGACGGTCAGCGGGCGCAGCACATAACCCCCGCCGCCCTGGTCGACTGCCTCCAGGCCAGAGTTCTGCAGCACCAGCGCAAGCCCGGCGGTTACCGAGTAGCTGCCGTTCAGGCCAGGGCTGTTCTTGCCGCTGGCCAGATCGCTATGGCCGGCGAGGTAGATGCCAGCCTGCGCCGAGAATTGATTGAGCACACTCGCCAGTGGCCCCGGTGCGATGGTGTAGGTGCGCACCGCCTGGCTTTCCTGCGCTGCCACCGGCCGGGCGATGAGCAGCGTCGGGACGAGGGACAGCGCCATTGGCAGTGCCAGGGCGAGTGGGCGTAGAGAGAATTGGAAAGCGTGCGCGGCTGGCAATTGCATGTCCCCTGAAGTGGGTCGAATGGTTGGCTTCTCAGGGGTTACCGAGCGAGATTCAGGAAAGGGAACCGCGTAGATAAATTAATTCTTCAATCAGGTACTGACTGGCTCGACGCTCACCCACCAATCGGTCAGCCGCTGGATGCGAATCGGCAGGGCGGCTTGCAGCAGGCGCAGGCTTTGTTCGCTGTCATTGAGCGGGAAGTAACCCATCACGGGTAAGCGCGCGACCGCCGGGTTGCAGCCCAGGTGGCCGCGGCGGAAATGCGACAGCTCCTCGAGCAACTGCCCAAGTGGCATGCCTTCCGCGGCCAGCACGTTGCGCGTCCACGACTCGCGGGCGCCTGCGGCTGGCGTTGCGGAACCCAGCTTCTGCGCATTGAAGGTGAGCTGCTGGCCGGCCGGTACACGCCGGGTTTCACGGCTGCCTGCGGTGCAGACTTCTACCGTGCCGTCGAACACCGTCAGCCAGGTTTCTTCGTCGTTCTGGCGCACGCTGAAACGGGTGCCCAGAGCCTGCATGCGGCCGTGCTGGCTGTCGATAAACAACGGTCGTGCATCGCGCGCGGTGTCGATCAGCACTTCGCCAAAGCGCAGGTGCAACAGGCGCAAGGCATTGTTGAAGTCGGCATCCACTGCGCTGGCTGCGTTCAGCCACAGGCGGGTGCCATCGACCAGGCGGGTTTCGCGCACTTCACCGGTGCCGGTGGCAAAATCGGCCGTCCAGCCCGCGACCAGGCGCGGCAACGGCGTACTGCGCCAGGTACTCCAGCCCAGCAGGCTGCCGGCACCGATGATCAGCAAGCTTTTCAGGCCCTGGCGGCGAGTGATGGCGGAGCGGCCTGGTTGGGCGAGCGCGCGGCGCAAGACCTGCCCGTCGTCCTGCTGCTGCAGATGGTTGAAGCGCTGGCTGACGCGTTCGACATACTGCCAGGCATCGCGATGCTCGCCGTGCTGCTCCAGCCACTGCTGCCATTGCTGGTGTACATGGCTGTCTGGTTGCTCATCGTGCAGCAACACGTACCAGTCAGCGGCTTGCTGCAGGCTGGCGTGGCTGAGCGTGTGGGGGCGAGCGTTCATGCTGTTCACTCGACCAGCAGACCGTCGAGTTCGGCTTCCAGCACGGCGCAGTGCAACAACGCCTGAGCCAGGTACTTCTTGACCATGCGCTCCGACACGCCGAGCTGCACGGCGATCTCGCGGTACGGCAGGCCATCGAGTTGCGCGAGCAGAAACGCCTGGCGCACCCGCTCCGGTAAACGCAGCAGCATGGTGTCCACTTCGTGCAGGGTTTCGATGATCAGTGCCGCTTGCTCGGGCGAAGGCTGCAGTTCCTGCGGGCGGCTGGCGAGTGTACTCAACCAGGCCTGCTCCAGTTGCTTGCGCCGCCAGTGATCGATGCTCAGGCCGCGGGCGATGGTCGCCAAATACGAGCGCTCGCCGCTGTGGCTGTCGAAGCGGCATGGGCGCAGCAACAGGCGCACGAAGGTGTCTTGCACCAGGTCCGCGGCATCGGCGCTATTGCCCAGGCGACGGCGCAGGAACTGCTGCAGCCAGCCGTGGTGGCTGGCATAGAGGTTATGCAGGAGGGTGGGATCGAGAGGCGTCATCGAGAGCACATACCCGTTGGCGTTTGCGCGCCTCAATGCAGATAAGAATTAGTCGCAAATTAGAGCAAGATGCGCTGATTGCTGCAATGGGGTAATGCTCAAATCGTGGTGCAACGCTGGGCTGCTTGCATGGCAGCGGCCCAGCTCGCGGTCACGGGTACGCTTGATGGCTCAAGCCACCACGGGGATCAGTGGGTCGGCCGCCGCCAGGGCGGTTTCGCGGACGGCCGCTGGCGGGTAGATCCACTCGGTGTTGATCTGGGTTTTCAGCTGCTTGCCTTCAGCGCCGGTCAGCACCACCTGGCGCTCCCAGCCTTCGGTAAACAGCGCGCCCCATTCGCCAAGATCCAGGCAGGTGACGTACTTGGGCTGGCTGTAGACGGTAGGCGCGATACTGAGCAGGTCGGCGGCTGCGTTATTGCCGGCTGAGCGGCCCAGTGCGATGGCATGCTGGCAGGTCATCATGGCGTGGTTGCTGTTGTCGTCGGCTGCTGCGAATGCGGTATCGCCGGCGGCATACAGATTGTTCAGTCCATTGACCTTGAGGGTGCGGTCGACATGCAGGCGGCCCTAGGCGTCGCGTTCGGCCGGCAGCTGGGCTGTCAGCGGCGAAGCCTGTACGCCGACCGTCCAGATCACTGTCAGCGCCTCGATACGTTCGCCGCTCGCCAGGGTCACGCCGCCTGCGTCCACTGCCAGAACCGAACTGCCCAGGTGCCAGGTCACGCCTTGTTGGGCGCTGGCTTCGGCGACGATCGGCGCCACTTGTGCACCCAGGCTGGCGCCGATCCGCTCGCCACGGTCGACCACGATCACGCGAATGTCCGCCTGTTCGCCGAGGATCGCCCGCAGGCGAGCCGGCAATTCGGTAGCGGTTTCAATCCCGGTAAAACCGCCGCCGGCGACCACCACCGTGTTGCGCGCGGGGCTGTCTGGCAGATCGCCCAGACTGTGCAGGTGGCGTTCCAGGGCGACGGCGTGTTGCAGGCTGTCGACATCGAAGGCGTGTTCGATGCCGCTCAGGGGCGGGCGATTGACCTGACTGCCACTGGCGAGAATCAGGCGGCTGTAACTCAGTTGCTGTTCTGCATGGTTGTTATCGCGATACGTCACGGTTTGCTTGGCGCTGTCGATAGCGCTGACCCAGCCCTGCACGAAGCGCACGCCGACGACGGCGAACAGCTCGTCGAGCGGCGCACTCATGCGCGCCACATCGGCCTCGTAGAAACGCGGGCGTACGTGCAGCTCTGCCTTCGCTGCGACCACGCACACCTCGATATCGTCGCGGGCTTGCAGGTCGAGCAGGCGCGCCGCGCTGAGGGCGCTCCACAGGCCGGCGAAGCCGGTGCCGATCACTAGAATGCGTTGTTTCATCTGAGAGTCCTCGAAAGCGGTTGCCTGGCCGCGGCGCGGGGCAGGTTCGACACAGCGGGTGGCGATGAGGTGATTCTCTGCTTGAAGTGGATCAGCGTATTGATCCATAAAGTGTTAAATCGATTGATCCAAGTGAGGGGACAATGGCAGGCAACAATCAGGGGCCGTTGGTGGTATCACTGCCGCTCGGCGCGCCGCAACCGGGTGAGAGCTTGCAGCGCTGGCTATACACCGCGCTGCGTGAGGCGATTCTCAGCAGTCGCCTGCCATCGGGCAGCCAGCTACCAAGTACGCGTGCGCTGGCCGAGCATTACGGTATGGCGCGCGGTACGGCTCAGGCGGCCTATCAGCAACTGCAGTCCGAGGGTTATCTGGATACCGGCAGCGGATACGGCACGCGGGTCTGCGCGGTACTGCCGGACGCTACGCTGAATTCCGGTTATGTGCGGCGCCGTGTCCTGCCTGAGGCAGAGCAGCAGCGCGAGGCGCCGGATACGCTGTGGGCCCAGCGCCTGCAGGCCGAGAAACCGGTCTTCATGAGTGGCGGCACCCAGCCTGGCCTGCGCCCGTTCTTTCCGCACCGTGGCGACGTCCTGGCGTTCCCCATCGACCTGTGGCGCAAGTTGCATACGGCGCACCTGCGCTCGTCGCGTCTGCTGGACATGCTCGATGCCGACCCGGCCGGTTTGCCCGCGCTGCGCAGTGCCATCGCCCAGTACCTGTCGATTGCCCGCGGCGTGCGGGTAGGCGCCGAGCGCATCGTCGTGCTTGGCAGCGTTCAACAGGCGCTGGATCTGACCCTGCGCCTGTTGGTCGAGCCCGGCGACACGGTGTGGATGGAAGACCCCGGCTACCCCGGCGCACGGCAATTGATGAAGGCCAGCGGCGTCGCCATGGTCGATGTGCCGGTGGACCGCGAAGGCTTGCAGGTCGAGGAGGGCATACGCATGGCGCCGCGCGCGCGTATGGCCTATGTCACGCCCTCGCACCAGGCGCCGTTGGGCGGCGAGCTGTCACCGGCGCGGCGTCTGGCGTTGTTGCGCTGGGCCAGCGACAGCGGCAGCTATATCTTCGAGGACGATTACGACAGCGAGTACCGCTTCATTGCCAAGCCCATTCCGGCGCTGCGCAGCATGGCTGGCGCCGATGCGTCGGTGATTCTCGCCGGCACCTTCAGCAAGCTGCTGTTTCCGTCCCTGCGCCTGGCCTACGTGGTGCTGCCGCCGCAGCTGGTGGAACGCTTCACGCGGCTGGTCTCGCTGACTGCGCGGCACGCCAATAGCCTGTCCCAGGCAGTGCTGGCCGACTTCATCGCTCAGGGACACTTCGACCGGCACCTGCGGCGCATGCGCAAGCTGTACGCGAGCCGCGCCGAAGCCTTCGCCGAGGCGGCCGAGCGCCACTGGGAAGGGCTTATCGACGTACCGCCGATACGGGCTGGGCTGGACGTGATGTGTCGTTTGCATGCAGGCGACGAGTTGGACGCTCAGGCGCGGTTGGCCAGCGACGGTATCGACGTGATGCCCCTGCAGCGTTACTGCGTGAAGCCTCAGGCGCCAGGGCTGGTGATGGGCTTCGCGCCCTATGACGAGGCCGCCATCGAGCGCGCCGCCAAGGATGTCGCGCGGATTCTGAGCGGGCGCTGAAAGCGGCTCAGCGCGAAACGATGATCACGGTGATGCAGATCATCGCCACCACGCCGAAAACCATACGGGCGATCCAGGGTGCGGTGAGCCATGCCGTGGTGGCGCCGGCGACCTGACCGACGTTCTTTTCCGAGAGCCAGCGATTGCCGGCCGGCTGGCTCATCGGATTGCCACATTGTGGGCAGGCGTGAGCCTTGTCGGAAATACGGTTCTGGCACTCGGGGCAGTCGATAAGGCTCATGTCGCTCGTCCTCTGATCAGTGGCGATGGCGAACGTGAGACTTGGCCGGCGCAGCCGAGTTCCGCCATAGGGCAGAGCTGGCGCGGGCTGTAGCGTTTTCGTGGGGAACATCACAGAACGCCCGCAGCATGCTGCGGGCGCGCCTGGCGGTTACTTGCGGCGCCACTGGCCTTGCTGCTGGATGTACTGCCCAGCCGGGGTCTTGTCGATGGCCTTCTGGCCGGCGATGGTTTCCACGTCGCTGAGCTGGATGCCGTTCTGCTGGGCGAGCTTCTGGTACTCGGCGCGGCGGGCGGCGTTGATCAGCTTGGCGATCTCGTCGGCCTGGCCGCCGGATTTGACCACGCCGAGGTAACCACTGGGCAGCTCGCCGAGCTGGCCGCTGGCCTTGGCATCGCCCAGGGCGGACATCGCCTCGTTGAGGCTGATGGCGTGAGCGGGCAGGCTCAGGCTGAGCAGCAGCAACAGGCCGGCGAAGGGTTTGATCAGGCTCATTTGGGTTTCCTCAGAACAGTCCGCTGGATTCACTGAACATGCTGTCCAGTGCCTTATCCACCTTGATATAGATCTCGTGCTCGATCTTCACATTCAGGTTGATGTTGATCGGCTCGTTGGGCATCGCCAGTTGTACCGTCGGGGTACAGGCTACGCTCAGTAGCCCCAGCAGCAGGGCGGTGATGCAACTACGCAAGCGCATGGCGCTTCTCCTCGTCAAGGCTCCTTGGGTGCGGTATTGCGTTGCAGCATTCGCTGCTGCACGCGCCGCGTGATGATCTCGTTGACCCGATCGGTCAGCTGCAGGCTGGCGAGCAGGTTGGGGATGTCCTCCTCCAGGTTGATGTTGAAGTGAATCGGCCGGCCATTCTCGATGGCCGGGTTCTGGCCTTCCAGGCGCATGGCCAGGCGCAGTTTGCCGTGCTGATCATAGTCGACCGAGCTGTTCAGGGTGGTGAAGTTGAAGTCCTCCAGGGACTGCGTCACCAACTGCATCGCCGGGTTGCTGCGGCCCAGGGCCTTGATCTTCTCCGAGCTGAACTGCAGGCGTCCACCGGGTTGGCGGGCGGCGATATGGCCTTTTTCCACCTCGATGCCGTTCTGGCCCAGGCGCACAGGCAGGTCACCATCCAGCGTGCCGCTACCGGCCAGGCCCTCTGCCGGGTAGAGAGTGAAAAGCTGCTGGAGTTCCAGGCCGCGGATCTGGATGGGAAACAATTGATTACTGGCCGCGAGATCCCATCGCCCTGGTGTCAGGGTGACCTGCCCGCCCATCAGCGCGGCTTGCGCCAGGTTCACCTCCAGCGTGCCCTTGGCTGCACTGGCCAGTGGCGCGCCGTAGCGAATACGGGCCTCAATCGGGCCGATCGGCAGGCCGGGATTGGCCTGCTGGATTTTCAGCTGCTGGAGGTACAGGTCGAAGCGCTGGCGCGCCAGCTTGACGTGCAGGCTGGTGTCCAGGCCGCTGAGTTCAGAGCGGTCGTAGATGCCGCCCAGGCCTTTGCCGGTGAGGCTCAGGTCAACGCTCGGGGCGTTGCTGCCAGCGCTCAGGGCCAGGTTCGCGACGGCATTCAGGCGACCGCTGTTGAGGTCGAGCAACTCGGGCCACTGCACCAGGGTTTTGGCCAGCGGGTTGCCGGAGCGCAGGAACAGTTCGCCGAGGGTCGCCTTGAGCTGCAGGTTCTGTTTGGCGTCGAGGCTTGCATCCAGGTCCAGTTGCAGTTCGCTGTCGTTGCTCAGCTTGCCGCGCAGGGTACCGACCATATCCGCCGCCGCTAGCTGGCTCTGCAAACGCCAGCCCTGTGGCTTGAGGTTGGCCTGTTCCAGGCGTGCGGTGCTGAGGTTCAGCGGGCCCTCGAACTGCCAGGTCTGCAGGGCGCCGTCCTGCAGTTTGAGGTCGAGGGCGCTACCGCCGAGGTCGATCTGCAGCTTCTGTGCGTTCAGGTCGGCACCTTTGAGGGTTGCAGCCTGAAGCCGGGAGCCTTGGCCAATGCTCAGGCCCACCGCAGTGGCATCTGCATGGCCCGCCAGCTTGAGGTCGCTGCTCAGCTCGCCGGCCTGCCAGCCAGCCTGGTTCACCCTGGCGGTGCGTGTGGTCAGGCGCGTTTCGGCGAACTGCACGGCCCAGGGGGCGGAGCTCGCCAGTGCCAGGCGGCCCTGCAGGTCCAGGCGGGTCGCGCCACGCAAAGCCAGCGTCAGTTTAAGGGGCAGGCTGCGCCCGGTCAGATCGTTGCGCAGGCCGTCGAGTGGCGTGTCAGGCTGCACCTGTACGCGCAGGGATTCGCTGCGCAGCTCCGGTGGTAGCGCACTCAGCCAGTCGGCATTCGGCTCGGTGAGCTGCAGGTCCGCTTCCACGCGCGTTGCGATCCAGTTTTGCCCCTGATTGTGCGCCGCCAGGGCCAGCTGGCCCCGTAGCTGGCCAAGCCCGGGAAAAGGCCAGGGTTGGGGCAGATTGCCCTGCACGTCGACCTCGCCGTTGGCAGCCAGCAGGTTGTCCACATCCATTACCCGCGACGGCAGCGTCAGTTGCCACGCGCCTTGCAGGCTGACCTCTCCCGGCGCGCCGGGCCACTGGGTGCCCTCCGGCACGCTCCAGGCGCTCAGCCAACTTTGCAAGGCGGCTGCCTGGGTGAGTTGCGTCGCGTCGAGCTGGCCGTTCCAGTTCAGGCCGTCACCTGCCTGTTCGAGGCTGCTCTTCACGGTCACTTGCGGTTGTTGATCGACGGCCAGGGTCAGCTGCAGGTCGATTGCGTCGTTGCGCGGTCGCAGGGTGAGCGAGCCGTTGATTACCTGCGTCTGATGGTGGAGATCGAGCTGAACGGCCAGGTGGTCATCCTCGCCACGCAGCAGCTTCAGGTTGCCTGTGGCGGTGCATTGTCCGCGGGCGCAGGGCAGGGTGGCGGCAAGTCGCTCGATCCTCAGGCTGCGTGGTAACAGGGCCAGTGGGGCAGCCAGTCGTTGCAGTTCGAGGTCAGTTGGCGGCGTGTCTGGCTCGAGCTCGTCAATTGCAGGTAGCCAGGTGAGCGTCAGGCTGCCGATGTCGAGGTGCTGCCAGAACGGCAGGCTGAAGCCGAAATCGCGCCAGGCCAGTTGCAGCCCCTCACTGTGCAGCTCGAGAGTGCCTGCGCTGCTGCGTTGTGTCAGTTGCAGGTCCTTTACGTTCAGGCCTGAGCTGGAGAGTGATAGGCCATGCCAATCGAGTTTCTCGACACCATTGCGCTGCAGCAGGTAGCTGCCGCCCAGATAAGCGGCGGCAACGAACAGCACGAGCAGCGTGAAAACAATGGACAGTCGCAGCCTGGTGCGGCGGCTGAGCATGGGCGTTATCCATCGACGGAAGAATGTCGTGACGGTAACCCGAAGCGCCATGGCCTGCCAAACCCGGTTTGGCCGGTCATGCCGCCCACGGTTTTATGTCAGGAGCATGACATGGGCTTTATTGGTGCGGCAGTCAGGCGCTCCGTCTGTCTGGCCGCAGGGCCTGTGAAGCCTGGCTTGCGCCCTCTAAAAGGGCGTTTTCGCAGGCCCCTCGACGGACTTGTGCACAATCGCGATGCAGCTTGTCAAGCAGCATATTGGCGCTTGCACAAAACCTCCAATTGTCGTAGGAGACTTTTTAAGTACATGAAAAATATGGACTTTTTTGATGTGGCGAAAAAATGACCAGTTTGACTCGGGGCCCCATACCATCGGCGTTGGGGGGCATTTCTCCCACCTTACGCACAAAGTTATCCACAGCTTCTGTGGATTGTCACAAGCAGCCCAGAGGAGAGTAGGGCGGGGTTTACCTGTGAATTAAAAAGAGTAGAGTGGCGCGCCTGTTCCGCAGCCCGTTTTACGTCTTTTATGCCCCGCGCTTTACCCCTCGATACGCTTCCCGTCCGTGCCCAGGTACCTGTTCGCGTTGCCGCCTGGCTGTTGGACAGCCCGCGGCTGGGGCATGCCCCCAGCGTGAAACGCATTGCCGGTCGCCTGCTCAAGCAGCCTGCCCGCCAGGGTGTGGTGCAGGCTCAGAGCCGCCTTGGCCAAATGCTCTGCCGTGACTGCGACAATACCCGCGACCGTCGTATCGGCGTGGAACTGCTGCGCCAGGCGGCGCGTGCTGGCGACGGCGCCGCCCAGCTCGAGCTGGGCCGCCTCTATTGCCAGCCTCGCACTCTGGAGTCGCATCAGGCCCGCCACTGGTTGGAGCTGGCGGCGCTGCAGGGACAGAGCGAGGCGCGGGACCTGCTCCGGCGCTTGTAGCCGCAGTGGAGCCGCCCGCGCAGGTATACTGCCCGGCAGTCTCGCCTGGATGTCTGTATGCCCTCTGATCTCGTTTCGCTGCTGCCGGCCTTTCTGGTCGGCGCCCTGGTCTGTGCCGTTCCCCTGTTGCTGCGCGCTGTCGCCCTGTCGCGGGAGGCCGAGGAGATGCGTTTGCAGGCTGGCCTGGCGCAAGAGCGTATGAATGCCGCGCAACTGGCCCAGGCAGGCTTGAGTGCGCAACTCGACGGTTGCCGTGAGGAGCTGGCCGAGATTCTCGAGATCAAGGCGGACCAGCAGGCCGAGCTGGCCGCTCTGCGCCGGGAAACCCACTTGTTGCAGAACGACCTGCAACTGGCCCGTGAGCAGATCAAGGGCGGGCAGGCGCTGCGTGATCAGCAGGAGGTCGAGCTGCGTCGTCTGGATAGCGAACGGGCCGGCCTGGCTGCCGAGCTGCACGAGCAGCAGGAAAATCATCAGCAGCGTCTCGAGGACCTGCAGGGGGCCCGTGATGCCTTGCGTGCCCAGTTCGCCGAGCTGGCCGGCAAGATCTTCGACGAGCGCGAGCAGCGTTTCTCGGAAACCAGCCAGCAGCGGCTCGGCCAGCTGCTCGATCCGCTCAAGGAACGTATCCAGTCCTTCGAGAAGCGGGTCGAGGAGAGTTATCAGCAGGAGGCGCGCGAGCGCTTTTCCCTGGGCAAGGAGCTGGAGCGCCTGCAGGGGCTCAATCAGCGCCTGAGCGAAGAGGCGATGAACCTCACCCAGGCCCTCAAGGGCCAGAAAACCCAGGGCAACTGGGGTGAGCTGGTGCTCGAGAGAGTGCTGGAGCATGCCGGCCTGCAAAAGGGCCGCGAGTATCACACCCAGGTCAGCTTGAAGAGTGCCGATGGCGAGCGCTTCCAGCCGGACGTGCTGATCCAGCTGCCGGGCGAGAAGCAGGTGGTGGTCGATGCCAAGGTCAGCCTCACGGCCTATCAACAGTGCGTGTCGGCTACCGACGAAGCGACCCGGCAACTGGCCCTGAAGCAGCACGTGCTGTCCCTGCGCAGCCATCTGAAGGGGCTGTCGCTCAAGGATTACCAGCACCTCGACGGGCTGCACAGCCTGGATTTCGTATTGCTCTTCGTGCCCATCGAGGCGGCGTTCGCAGCAGCCCTTCAGGCAGACCCGGGCCTGTTTCAGGAGGCTTTCGATCAGCACATCGTGATCGTCAGCCCGACCACGCTGCTGGCGACCCTGCGGGTCATCGACAGCCTCTGGCGTCAGGAGCGGCAAAGCCAGAACGCCCGGGAAATCGCCGAGCGGGCCGGAGCGCTGTACGACAAGTTCGTGGCTTTCATCCAGGATCTGGATGAGGTTGGCATGCGCCTGCAGCAGCTCGACAAAGCGTACTCCGGGGCGCGCAACAAGCTGGTCGATGGTCGCGGCAACCTGATAAGCCGCGCCGAGAACCTCAAGCTACTCGGTGCCCGAGCCAGCAAGAGCCTACCTCCCGAGCTGCTCGAACGAGCCGCCGGCCTGCCTCTGGATGACTCAGGGGACGACTGAGCCTCACGCTGCCTCGAGTATGGCCGGGGGGGATTTCACGTCCTGGCTGGACGTGACCGAAATTTTGGCTATCTTGTCGGTTGTCATACTTCTTTGGGGTGTGATGATTTCGTCTGGCTGAATACAAAGCCTGCCCGATGCTTTGATTAAGTTCAGCTGATTCAATGGATTGGCCATAACAAGGACAAGAATATGCCGCTCATCGAGAGCTCGTTTGCATCTGTGATGCAAGGTTCGCTACGCCAAAAAAAGTATGTTGTCGTACCGCTGGCACTGCTATTCAGTGCCTCGGCCCTGGCTCTGGAGGCGCCACGCAAGGTTCAGGTGCCGACCCTGGCCTATGACGACAGGCAGATCATCCTGGTCTGGGAGAAGCCGGAGAACGCCGCCGGCATCGTCGACTATCACGTGTATATGGACGGCAAGCGGCTGGGTGGCGCCAACGCCAACAATGACCAGCATTCGCCAGCCAAACCGTATATCGATCGGTTCTACCAGGCCGATACGGAAAACTTCCATCACCGTATTTCCATCCACAATTACACCGTGGCTGGCCTGAAGCCCGAGACCGAGTATCGCTTCACCGTGCGCTCGGTGGATGCCGAAGGCCGCGAGTCCGGTGACAGTCCGGTGCTGCTGCAACGCACCACGGCGCAGCCTGAGGTCTTCAACGTCGAGGACCAGGGTGCCAAGGGCGACGGCAAGACGCTCAATACCGTCGCCATCCAGAAGACCATCGATGGCTGTTCCCTGAACTGCAAGGTGCTGATCCCGGCTGGCGTGTTCAAGACCGGCGCGCTGTACCTGAAAAGCAACATGACCCTGGAGATCGCCGAGGGCGCGACGTTGCTGGGTTCGGAGCGCAGCGAGGATTACCCGCTGGAGGGCTATATCCAGTATCCCTATTCGACCATGGTGCGGCCGGCGTCGCTGATCAACGCACTGCCGCGCGATCCGCGCCAGCATCAGTCGTTCGAGAACATCCGCATCGTCGGCAAGGGCACCATCGACGGCAATGGCTGGAAGCGCAACGACGACAGCCGTGATGAGCTGGGCAATGCGCTGCCGTTCTACCGCGCCAGTGACAACACCCGCTACATGGAAGACGGCATTCTGGCCAAGGACCAGGTCGAGAAGGCGGTGGCGCGGGGCATCATCGTCAAGGACGCTTACGGGCAGATGCGCTCGTCACTGATGACCCTGCGCAATGTCACCAACGTGTTCTATGGCGGCTTCACCGTGCTCAATCCGGCCTACCACGGGATCATGAACCTGGAGACCGAGAACGTGGTGATGGCCGGCACCGTACACAAGACCTACGACGCCAACAATGGCGATGGCATCGAGTTCGCCAACAGCAAGGGCGCCATGGTCTTCAACAACTTCTTCGACACCGGCGACGACTGCGTCAACTTCGCCTCGGGCACCGGCGCCGACGCGACCAAGCAGCCGCCTCAGGAAGATGCCTGGATCTTCAACAACTACTTCCGTCGCGGGCACGGCATGGTGGTCGCCGGTAGTCACACCGGCGGCTGGATCCAGAACATCCTCGCCGAAGACAACGTGTCCGATGGCACCGATACCGGCCTGCGCATGAAGAGCACCAACTTCATGGGCGGCGGTGCGCGCAATGTCACCTTTCGCGATTCGGCGATCCGCAATACCGTCAAGCAGGGGGTGATCATGACCCTCGATTACCACGATCCCAACGCCATCCTCGACTACAAGCGTTCGACCGTTCCCGGCCAGTTTCGCGACATTCGCGTGGCCAACGTGACGGTGGAAGATGCTGCCGGTGCGGCAATTCAGGTCAAGGGTGACAGCGCCCACGACGCTTTCCACGAGAACGTCGCCTTCGAGCAGGTACGCTTCAAGGGCAAGGCCGGGGCGCAGATCGATGGCCTGCGCAATTCGCGCTTCACCGACGTCAGCTTCGTTGGTAGCGAGGGCGACCCCTGGAACATCAAGGGCAGCGAAGGGCTCAGCTTCGACCGCGTCGAGCCGCAGCCAAAGCAGTAGATAGCCGGTCGCGGACGCGGGGTGGCTCAGTCGTCCCGCGTCAGCACTTCCAGCAGCTCGATTTCGAAGCGCAGGTTCGAATTGGGCGTGATATGCGCGCCCATCGAGCGCTCGCCGTAGGCCAGGTGCGCGGGCACCGACAGGCGACGTTTGCCGCCGACCTGCATGCCCATCAGCCCCTGATCCCAGCCCTTGATCACTCGTCCGGTGCCAATTACGCACTGGAAGGGCTTGCCGCGGGAGTAAGACGAGTCGAACTCAGTGCCGTCTTCCAGCCAGCCGCGGTAGTGGGTGGTGATCAGCGCGCCCTTGACCACTGCCTTGCCATCGCCTGGGTGGAGGTCCTCGATACGTAAATCTTCGCTCATTGCCGTCATTCCAATATTCCCGAGGGCCGCGTTTTCGCAGGAAACGCGGTGCTTTGCAACAACCACACACGGCAGCAGATGGCTTGCTGACGTGGCCCATTGGTGGGCTGAAACGGATCACCGCCCGGTCTCAACGGGGAGCCGGCCGCGCCGGCGATTCGCGCGCATGGCGCGCTCCCACGATTGTGAGTGGGCGATGCTTCATCTGCGTGGTCCGATCCGTTCCTACCGTTTTACGGTCGCGATGGTGGACAAAAACAGCGTTGTCCACCCTACGGTTCTCGTGCTCTGCGTGGGCGCCAGCAACCTGTGGGAGCGGGCCGTGCCCGCGATTCGCGCGCATGGCGCGCTCCCACCGTCTTGGGATGGCGACGCTTCACCTGCGCGGGCGGTCCGTCAGCACCGCTTTACGGTCGCAATGGTGGACAAGAACAGCGTTGTCCACCCTACGGCTCTCGTGCTCTGTGTGGGCGCCAGCAACCTGTGGGAGCGGGCCGTGCCCGCGATTCGCGCGCATGGCGCGCTCCCACGATAGTGGGCGGCGATACTTCACTTGCGTGGTCCGGTCCGTCGCCACCGTTTTGTGATCGCGATGGTGGACAAAAACAGCGTTGTCCACCCTACGGTTCTCGTGCTCTGCGTGGGCGCCAGCAATTTGTGGGAGCGGGCCGTGCCCGCGATTCGCGCGCATGGCGCGCTCCCACGATTGTGGGTGGGCGATGCTTCACCTGCGTGGTCCGGTCCTACCGCTTTGTGATCGCAATGGTGGACAAAAACAGCGTTGTCCACCCTACGGTTCTCGTGCTCTGCGTGGGCGCCAGCAATTTGTGGGAGCGGGCCGTGCCCGCGATTCGCGCGCATGGCGCGCTCCCACGATTGTGGGGCGGCGATGCTTCACTTGCGTGGTCCGGTCCGTCGACACCGTTTTGTGATCACGATTGGCCGCTTGTGGCTTACAGCAGCGGCAGATGACGGCTGATCAGTGCGCGCAGGGCCGCTGGCTTGACGGGTTTGGGCAGGAAGTCCAGGCCTGCGGCGTGCACCTGAGCGATCAGTTCGGGGCGGCCGTCGGCGCTGATCACCACGCCGGGAACCGGCTCACCGAGGCGGGTGCGCAGCCAGGCCATCAGTTCGGTGCCGGTGTCACCTTCGTCGAGGTGGTAGTCGACCAGCGCCAGGTGTGGGCGCACTTCGTCTGCCAGCAGCTGTTCGCACTCGGCGCGGTTGCGCGCCGACCACACCTGGCAGCCCCAGCGCGACAGCAGGCTGTGCATGCCGGTGAGGATGCTTTCCTCGTTGTCGATGCACAGCACCTGGGTGCCGGTCAGCAACTGGCCGTTGCCTTCGGGGCGCGTGCGTTGCAGGGCGGGCGTCTGGTTGCGGGCGATGGGCACGGTGACGCTGAACACGCTGCCCTTGCCTGGCCAGGAGCGCACTTCGAGGCTGTGCTCGAGCACCCGGCACAGTCCGTCCGCGATGGCCAGCCCAAGACCCAGGCCTTTTTCGGCGCGGGTCTGGTGGCTGTCCAGGCGTTTGAATTCTTCGAAGATGGTCTGGCGCTTGTCCTCGGGAATGCCCGGCCCGCGGTCCCAGACTTCCAGGCGCAGGTGCCCACCCTGGCGGCGCACGCCCAGCAGCACCCGGCCTTTGGCATAGCGGAAGGCGTTGGTGAGGAAGTTCTGCAGCACCCGGCGTAGCAGCTTGATGTCGCTGTCCACGCGCAAGGTGCTGCCTTGCCGATGGAAGTCGACGCCGTACTCCGTCGCCAGCACCTTGAATTCGGCGCCCAGGGTATCGAACAGCGTGTTGAGCACGAAGGCGTTGCGGTCCGGGGTGATGCGGCCATTTTCCAGGCGCGAGATGTCCAGCAGGTCGCTGATCAGGTCTTCGGCGGAGCGCAGCGAACTGTCGAGGTGGCGCACCAGTTCCTGAGCTTCCCGGGGCAGCGCCTCTTCCTGGTGGGAGAGGGCCGCGGAGAACAGGCGGGCAGCGTTGAGTGGTTGCATCAGGTCATGGCTGACTGCCGCGAGAAAACGGGTTTTCGAGGCGTTGGCCGCTTCGGCTACACCGGTGGCGGCGGTCAGCGCCCTGTTCAACTGCGACAGCTCGAAGGTGCGCTCGGCAACGCGCTGCTCGAGGCCCTCGTTGGCGGCCTTGAGCGCGCGCTCGGCCTCGCGGAATTCGGTGATGTCGGTGAAGCTCATGACGAAGCCGCCGCCGGGCATCGGGTTGCCGATCAGTTCGATGACCCGGCCGTTGGGGAATACCCGTTCGTAGCTGTGCGCGGTGCCCTGGCGCATCCAGTACAGGCGCTTGGCGACGCTTTCCTCGACATCGGTGCTGCCGAGCATGCCGCGTTCGGCATTGAAGCGGATGATCTCGGCGATTGGGCGCCCTACGCAGATCAGCCCCTCCGGGTACTCGAAGATTTCCAGGTAGCGATGGTTCCAGGCCACCAGGCACAAGGACTGATCGACCACGCTGATGCCCTGGCTGATGTTTTCGATGGCGCCTTGCAGCAGCGCGCGGTTGAACTGCAGCACCTCGCTGGCTTCGTCGACGATGCGCACCACGTCTTCGACCTGCATGTCGCGGCCTTCGATGGCCGCTTTCACCACCGCGCGTGTCGATGAAGCACCGAGCACGCCCGCCAGCAGGCGTTCGGTGTGGGCGATCCATTCGCTGTTGGCCGGTTGCGCCGAGTTGAAGGTCTTGCCCTGGCGAGCGGCGAAGCGGCTGAAACTGTGCTGCGCGCGTTCTGCGCCGACGAAGCGGCCAGCGAGCAGCAACAGGTCGTTGACCTGTACCGCGAGCATGGTGCGGCCGCCTTGTTTGCTGCCGAAGTCGTGGTTGACGAAGCGCCCGGCCTGCCAGTGCTCGGAAACCCGGGTGCGCGAGAAGAACGATACCCAGGCGAACAGCGTCAGGTTGCCGGCCAGCGACAGCACCACGCCGCGGGTCAGGGCATCCACTTCGAAGCCGATTGGCGCGTACAGCAGGGTGCGCAGGCCGGGGAAGATATCCAGCGGCCAGCCGAGGCCGCGGGCCAGCACCGGTAGCACCAGGGTGTAGACCCACAGTGCCGCGCCGGTGATCAGGCCGGCGAACACACCACGGCGGTTGGCCTGCTTCCACACCAGGGCGCCGAACATGGCCGGTGCCAGCTGGCCGATGGCGGCGAACGAGATCTGCCCGATGGTGGCCAGGCTGGCGTTGGTGCCGAGCAGGCGATAGCACACGTAGGCCAGCAGCAGGATCAGCACGATGCTGACCCGGCGCGCGGTGAGCATCCAGTGGCGGAAGGCTTCGAACGGCCGCTCGGTGCTTTTGCGGTGCAGCAGCCAGGGCAGCAGCATGTCGTTGGAAATCATCGTCGACAGCGCCACCGACGCGACGATCACCATGCCGGTGGCCGCCGAGGCACCGCCGATGAAGGCCAGCAGGGCCAGGGCCGGATGAGCCTCGGCGAGGGGCAGGCTGATCACGAACGAATCCGGGCTGACCCCGGCTGGCAGCAGCATCTGCCCGGCCAGGGCGATGGGAATGACGAACAGGCCGGCGAGCAGCAGGTACAGCGGAAACACCCAGCGGGCCAGGCGCAGGTCTCGCGGGTCGGTGTTTTCCACCACGGTGACGTGGAACTGACGGGGCAGGCAGACGATGGCGATCATCGCCATGCAGGTCTGTACCAGCATCGCCGGCCAGTTCACCGCCACCGCCCAGTAATCTTCCAGTTCGGTGTTGCGCTGGGCCTGGCCGAGCAGATCGCCGAAGCCGTTGTACAGCCCATAGGTGACGAAGGCACCGACAGCGAAGAAGGCCAGCAGCTTGATCAGCGACTCGAAGGCAATGGCCAGCACCATGCCACGGTGGTGCTCGGTGACGTCGAGGTTGCGGGTGCCGAACAGGATGGTGAACAGCGCCAGGATCACCGAGACGATCAGCGCGGTGTCTTGCGCGCGCGTGCCGTCGGCATCGGTTTCCGAGCCGATCAGCAGGTTGACGCCGAGCACGATGCCCTTGAGTTGCAGGGCGATGTAGGGCAGCACGCCAACCAGGCAGATCAACGCGACGACGATGGCCAGCGACTGCGACTTGCCATAGCGGGCAGCGATGAAGTCGGCGATCGAGGTGATGTTTTCCTGTTTGCTGATCAGCACCATCTTCTCGATCACCCAGGGAGCGAACAGCAGAAGCAGCATCGGTCCGAGGTAGATCGGCAGGAACGACCACAACTGCTCGGCGGCCTGGCCGACGGCGCCGAAGAAGGTCCAGCTGGTGCAGTACACGGCCAGCGACAGGCTGTAGACCCAGGCACGTACCCGGGGCGGCAGCGGTTTGCGCCGACGGTCACCGTAGAAGGCGATGGCGAACAGAACGGCCATGTAGAGCAGGGCGACTGCAGCGATAAGCCAACTGGACAGCGACATGCACACTCCGCGGAAAACTTGGGGACGCTTACTCGGGTCGTATCTTGGCACGCCCGGCGGTGCCTTCAGGCACACAACATAGCGCAGTAGTGTCGCAGTAAAGTGCCGCAACGTCAGGCGCGACCAAGGTCGCACATGCAACGGCGACGTCGCTGCGGCACCCTGTGGTGAGGTCGTTCAGGGCAGACAGGTCTTGTATTCGGTGCGAGACTGATGGGCCTGGCACCGTTGTTCGTGGAGAGAGTCGATGTTCAAGCCGCAGTTGATCACCCTGCAACGTGGTGCCCTGCGCATCGAGCCGTTGCTCGATGGGGATATTCCGGCGCTGGTGACTTTGGCCGAGGCCAATCGCCAGGAGCTGGTCTACATGAGCGGTACCCAGCGCCTGGACTGGTATCGCCAGGCCCTGCACGATCAGCGTGAGGATCGGGCGCTGCCGTTCGTGATCCGCCTGGGCGATCAGTTGGTCGGCACCACCCGTTTCGCCGATTTCGCGCCAACCCTGCCGGCCGTGGAAATCGGCTGGACCTGGCTGGATGCCAGCCAGCATGGCACCGGGCTCAACAGCATGATCAAGTACCTGATGCTGCGCCACGCCTTCGAAAGCTGGCAGATGGTCCGTGTGCAGCTGAAAACCGCTGGCAGCAACTTGCGTTCCCAGCGCGCCATCGAAAAGCTCGGCGCTATCCGCGAAGGGCTGTTGCGCAACCATCGCCGTCTGGCTGACGGGCGGCTCGACGATACCGTGATGTACAGCATCACCGACCAGGAATGGCCGGTGGTCAAGGCCGGCCTGGAGGCACGCTTCGGCGTCTGATTTCCCATGGACTCCAGCGAACGCACCCGCTTCTGGGAAAGCTCGGCGCTGGCCGGAGTCGAGCTGTTGCAGGCGCGCTATATCAAGCAGCGCTTCACCCCGCACGTCCACGAAGGCTTCGTGTTCACCGTAATCGAACACGGCGCGCAGCGTTTTCGCCATCGCGGTGCCGATCATCTGGCTCCTGTTGGCAGCATGGTATTGATCAACCCGGATGAGGTGCACACCGGCTCGGCGGCCCATGAGCAGGGCTGGTTCTATCGGGCGTTCTATCCGGCTCCTGCCCAGGTGAACGGCGTGCTCGAGGAACTGGGGCTGGCCCAGCGCGGCCTGCCTTCTTTCGCCGCCAGTGTGTTGCAGGACGTGCCGCTGCATCAGGCATTCGCTCAGTTGCACCGTCTGCTCGACAGCGATGCCAGTGCGCTGCAGCAGCAGACGGCATGGCGGGAAACGCTGCTGATGCTGTTCCAGCGGCATGCGGGTGTTACTCAGGCGCCGCTACCGGGGCAGGAGCCGCGTGCTGTCATCCTCGCCAAGGAGCTGCTCGCGGCGCGCCTTGGCGAGCCGCCGTCACTGGAGACATTGGCGGCTGCGGTGAACCTCTCGCCCTTTCATTTCGCCCGGGTATTTCGCCGCGCTACCGGCCTGCCGCCCCATGCCTGGCTGCAACAGCGGCGGCTGGAACAGGCACGGGCGCTACTGCGTGATGGCTGCGCGCCGTTGAGCGTTGCCCTGCAACTAGGCTTCGCTGACCAGAGCCACCTGACGCGGCAGTTCAAGCAGGTGTATGGCGTGGCCCCCGGCGAGTACCGCAACGCCTGCCGCCGCGCCCTGTAACCTGTGGTTGAGTGATACCGCAGCTTTCCCTGCGAATTGCACTGGTGGGAGCGCGCCATGCGCGCGAAAAATCGCGGGCATGGACCAGGCGTCCCCGCTCGCTCCCACAGATACCGTGGTATCACGAGAACTGCGCAAGATTGTTCAAGACAGCAGGAGTAGGGCGGGCTAGCCTCACTCGATCCTGATCGCCCGCCGGCGGTCTTTTCAGTCAAGCGATAAGCCGATGTCTCGATACCAAGAGTTCCTGCAGGGCCTGCGCGATATGTTGCCGATGCTGCTCGGTGCCATGCCGTTCGGCATCATCTACGGCAGCCTGGCCGGTGCCGCCGGGCTGAACGCCTGGCAGACCGTCGGCATGTCGGTGCTGGTGTTCGCTGGGTCCGCGCAGTTCATCGCCATCAGCCTGCTGGGCGGCGGTGCCACCCTGGCCGTGCTGTGGCTGACCACCCTGGTGGTGAATCTGCGCCACGCGCTGTACAGCGCCACCCTGCAGCCTTTCGTTCGCCATCTGCCCAAGCGCTGGCGTATGCCGCTGGCCTTCTGGCTGACCGACGAAGCCTTCGCGGTGGTGCAGCAGCGTTATGCGCGAAGCGACGACTCGCCCGACAAGCATTGGTATTTCCTGGGGGCCGGCCTGGCCATGTATGGCAACTGGGTCGGCTGCACGCTGATCGGCCTGCTAATTGGCCAGGCCGTGCCCAACCTCGCTGCCTGGGGCCTGGATTTCGCCATGATCGCCACCTTCGTCGGCATCGTCGTGCCGATGCTGCGCAACCGCCCGCAGGTCGCCGCCGCGCTGGTGGCCGCAGTGGTCGCGTTGATCTTTCATGACCTGCCTTACAAGCTCGGGCTGATGGCCGCTGCCTGCGCCGGCATCGTGGTGGGCGTGTTGCTCGAACGCGGCCAGGCGCCCCAGCAGGAGGAGATGTGCTGATGGAAAACTGGATCCTGATCTTCGGCATGCTGGCGATCACCTTCGCCACGCGCTACAGCCTGTTCGCCTTTCCCGACCTGCGTTTTCCCCAGGCAGTGCGCCAGGCCCTGCATTACGTGCCGACCGCGGTGCTCACGGCCATCGTGGTACCTGCCATGTTGCTGCCCGACGGGCGCAACTGGGCGCTGAGCTGGGACAACACTTACCTGCTGGCCGGCTTGGCGACCATCATGATCGCCGTGTTGACCCGTCATTTGCTGGCGACCATTGGCGGCGGGCTGGTGATCTTTTTTCTGTTGCGCTGGGCGATGGGGCAGTTGCCGATCTGAACATTTCCCGGCGTCGGGCAGCGGTGGGGCGCAGTACGACTATTCCGTTTTTCGCAATAAAGTAGTGTCGAAAGCGCCTATTCCTCGAATTTTGATTCGGTAGCAAGCTGGTCGTATGGATCGGGACATCTCCCGGCCCACCGTCCATCAGGAGCCGAACCATGAAAATTCACCACGTCACACTGTCAGGCCATGCCCACCGCGCCGTTCTGTTCGCTTCGCTGCTTGGCCTCAAGCCCGAACTGGTCGAGGTCGACCTGGCCGGCGGTGCCAACAAACAGCCTGAGTTCCTCGCGCTCAACCCCTTTGGCCAGGTGCCGGTGCTGGAGGACGATGGAGTCGTCATCGCCGATTCGAACGCCATTCTCGTCTACCTCGCCAAGAAAACCGGCCGTACCGACTGGCTGCCGGAAGACGCCGCGGGTGCGGCTGCGGTGCAACGCTGGTTGTCGGTCGCGGCCGGCGAACTGGCCTACGGACCGGCTGCGGCGCGCCTGATCACCGTATTCGGCTACGACTTCAACGCCGACGAAGTGATTGCTCGCGCCCATGTGCTGCTCGCCCGCCTGGAGCGCCATCTGACAGGTCGCCAGTGGCTGGCTGCCGATCATCCGACCATCGCTGACGTGGCGCTCTACAGCTATCTCGCCCGCGCCCCGGAAGGCAACGTCGACCTGTCCTCCTACGTGCAGGTGAATGCCTTCCTGGCGCGTATCGAGGCGCTGCCCGGCTTCGTCGCCATCCCGCAGACCCCGGCCGGGCTGACCGCCAACGCTTGAGCTGCCACGTCGCCTTTCGGACATCGGGAGATACGCACATGAACGACACCTCTAACCCGTCGCCCGTCTGGCATCAGGGCGAGAAGCTCATCCAGGAAAAACTCGGTGTCGCCGAGCGGATGGATGCGGTCGGCCGGCGCGTGGTGCGTGACTTCATGCCTGATCAGCACCGTGAGTTCTACGCCCAACTGCCGTTCATCGTGCTGGGCAGCGTGGATGCCAAGGGCGACGCCTGGGCTGGCATTCTCGAAGGCCGAGCAGGTTTCATGGCGTCGCCGACGCCCAGCACCTTGGATCTCGCCGCGCGCCCGCATCCCGATGATCCTGTCGGGCAGGGCATGCACGAGGGGGCCGCACTCGGGCTGCTGGGGATCGAACTGCACACTCGCCGGCGCAACCGCATGAACGGCGTGGTGGCCGCTGGGGCACAAGGCTTGCGCGTCGAGGTGGAGCAGAGTTTCGGCAACTGCCCGCGCTACATACAGCAGCGCGACTTCACCTTCGCCCGTGATCCGGCTGTGCCGTTTGCGGGGGAGGTCGAGGAGCTCGCTGCGCTGGACGCTGCTGCGCGTGAGTTGATCGCCCAGGCCGACGCGTTCTTCGTCGCCTCCTATGCCGATGTTCAGGGACGCCGGCAGGTCGATGTGTCCCACCGTGGTGGCAACTCGGGCTTCGTCCGCGTGGACGAGGGGGGCACCCTGACCATCCCCGATTTCAATGGCAATCTGTTCTTCTCCACCCTTGGCAACATCGTGCTCAACGGCAAGGCTGGTCTGCTGTTCGTGGATTTTGCCACGGGCGATGTGCTGCAGATGAGCGGTGAGGCCGAGATCATCTTCGACTCACCGGAGATCGCCGCCTTCCAGGGCGCCGAGCGGCTGTGGACGTTCCGCCCACGGCGTATCGTGCGCCGCCCGGGTGGCCTGGCCCTGCGCTGGGCACTTCGTCCCGATGGCTGGGCGGATAGCTCGCTGATGACCGGTAACTGGCTGCAGGCCGCGAGCCGGCTGCACGCCGCCCAGTACGCCACTCAATGGCGAGCCATGAAGGTCTCGCGCATCGTCGAGGAAAGTCAGTCGATCCGCTCTCTGCATCTGGAACCGGTCGATGGCGCGGGGCTGCTGCCGCACCTGGCCGGCCAGCACCTGCCAATTCGGCTGCAGCTTGGCGAGGGCGAAAAGCCGCTGATTCGCACCTACACCCTGTCGGTCGCGCCGTCCGCTGGCATCTACCGGATCAGCGTCAAACGTGAGGGACGGGTATCGCAGTTCCTTCATGATCGGTTGCATGAAGGCGATCTGATCGAAGCCCGCGCCCCGGCCGGTGCCTTCACGCTGGATCCGCAGGAGGAGCGGCCGCTGGTATTGCTGGCCGGTGGTATTGGCATCACGCCGATGCTGGCGATGCTGCACCATGTGGTCTACGAAGGCTGGCGCCGGCAACGGATCAGGCCGGTCACCCTGTTCTACGCCGCCCGCTCGAAAGCCGAGCGCGCCTTCGACCGCGAACTCGCTGATCTGGTCGCCACCGCCCAGGGCGCGGTCAGGCTGGTGCGGGTGCTTGGCGATACTCAGGGCGCCGAGCCAGGGGTCGACTATGACGCTGCAGGGCGCATCGACATGGCGCTGCTGAGCCGCTTTCTGGCCTTCGACGACTACGCCTTCTACTTATGCGGGCCGCCGGCGTTCACCCAGGGCCTGTACGATGGCCTGCGCGGGTACAGCATCGCTGACCGGCGCATCCATGCCGAAGGCTTCGGGCCGGCCTCTCTGGTGCGTCGCCCCGATCAGCCAGTTGCCGCTGCGGTGGTCGTGCCGCCAGCGACCGGACCGGTGCCGGTGCCGGTGCTGTTCAGCGAGTCGCTGAAGGAGGCGCGCTGGACACCGGAATCGGGCACGCTGCTGGAACTGGCCGAGGCCCGTGGCCTGGAGCCTGAATTCAGCTGCCGCGAAGGCTCCTGCGGTACCTGCCGTACCCGATTGCTCAAAGGTGCAGTGAGTTACCTGAAGGAGCCCACCGCCAAGCTCGACGACAACGAGGTATTGATCTGCTGCGCGGTTCCGGCGCAGCCGCAACATGCCGGTGACGAGCGTATTGAACTGGCGCTCTGAGCGAACCGGCCAGCCTGATGGTCAGGCGTGAAGCGTGCACATCCCAATCCACAGCAAGGAGTTCCGTCATGTCCCGTCCACCGCTTCCTCCGTTCGACGAACGATCCGCCATCGAAAAAGTACGTCTGGCCGAAGACGGCTGGAACAGCCGCGACCCGGCCAAGGTGGCACTGGCTTATACCCTCGACACGCGCTGGCGCAATCGCGTCGAGTTCGTTACCAATCGCGCCGAGGCCGAAGCCTTTCTGACCCGCAAGTGGAACCGTGAGCTCGACTATCGGCTGATCAAGGAACTGTGGGCTTTTACCGGCAACCGCATTGCCGTGCGCTACGCCTATGAGTATCACGACGACAGTGGGCAGTGGTTCCGCGCCTATGGTAACGAGAACTGGGAGTTCGCCGAGGACGGCCTGATGCGCGCACGCCATGCCAGCATCAACGAACAGCCAATCGCCGAAGCCGAGCGCAGGTTTCATTGGCCACTGGGCCGCCGCCCGGACGATCACCCGAGCCTCAGTGATTTAGGTTTCTGAGACCCGGCCAAGAGCGTTTGTGAGCATGTGAAGTTCGCGGCCGATACGGACATGGATCACTTCAAGGCGGAGGCGGGCATGCGACTTTTGTGGGCTGAAGCCCACCCTACGGCTGCAAGCAGGCTCAGTAGGCGCGCCGATGCCCTACCTGTGGGAACGGGCCATGCCCGTGATTCGCGCGCACGGCGCGCGCTCACAATGTTCACGCTGGCTGGATTGCCCGCGAAGTCCCGTAGGGTGGGCTTCAGC
>NZ_JARVSV010000039.1:0-30807 GCF_030209025.1 Pseudomonas sp. MEJ086 | reverse complement strand
AGCGCCAGCCCAGAGTGCTCGACGACCAGACGTTGGCCATGTACGGCACGCCGCCTAGTTCTACCTCGACCAAGCCATTCTGTACGCCGGCCAACTGTGTGTAGCCGTCGCCCAGCTCGCTGATCAACTTGAAGCCATGGGCGGGATCGCGGGGGTCGACCAGCACGTTGCCGTTGCTTTCCAGCAGCATCAGGTAGCCACTTTCGCCAAGCTTGATCTGCTTGACCAGTTCGGTGAGCTGCTTGAGCGAAACGTCCAGGCTGATCACCCCGAGGTTTTTACCCTGGCTGTCATCAACGGTGCGGACGGTGGCCATCAACACTACATCGTCGGTCGCCCAATAGTAGGCAGGGCTGCGTACTACTTTGCCTGGCGAGTTCAAAGCGCTTTTGTACCAAGGCCGCACGCGAGGATCGTAGCTATGCATTTTGGGGTCATCAGGCCAACTGACGTAAGTGCTATCTGTATTGGCAAAGGACAAATACGCCGTAGTCGGGTGGGTAGCCGCGAACTGATCGAAGAGTTGCAGCAGCTCTTTGCCCGTCTCTGTCATCGGGGTCTGAGCCGCATCGGCGCTGACATAGCTCTTAAGGTCTCGGGCGTTCTGAATTTTCGGGCTTTTCGCCAAGTATTCGACGTTCTGTGCGATTGCGTCGAAAAACTGGTTCATGGCGTTTTCGATCTGACGAATTTCTCGATTGCTGCTGTCGAGGAAGTTGTCCTGCGCCTGAGCGCGAAGGTTTACGACCACCACGATAGCGACCACCACGACGGGCACACAGGCTATGGCCGCGAAGGCCCAGGTGAGTTTCTGTTTGATGTTCACGGGTGGTTTCCTGCGGGGTGGGAGGCATTGTTATTGGTATAGCTTCGCGGAAAGAAGTTTGGGCTTGCAAAGATGCCTGAGTCCACGCGTCGATGCAGAATTCACATAGTGTCTTTCTATTTGGTATTCAGGTGAGGTATTCCAGAAAGCTACGTCATGAATACGTAGCTTTCTGGCACGTTCACGAGCGAGCCGCCGCTCAGCCCACAGACTTCAGCGCAATCGGCCCGCGGAGGCGCTCTAGCATGGTTGCGCAGTACCAATCATCGAATTGGCATACGCCATTTTCGGCAATTTCCGAGTATGGGCCTGGTTCGTAGGAAGGCGAATTGACGCCGGCCTGAGTGCCCTCGACCAACTGACGATCCTGATCGTTGGTTGCGATCCACACCTTGGTCAGGCGCTCGATGTCGTAATCCACACCCTCGACCGCTGACTCTGGCACCAGCCACTTTGTAGTAACCAGGGTTTCGTTCGGGCCAATGGGCAGCACTCGGAAACTCAGTGCGTGGTCGCCCAAAAAATGGTTCCAAGTGGACGGGTAATTGAAATAGAGCAGGGCACCGATGTCAGCTTCGCCGCTTTTGTCGAGCCGACCATTGACGGCGGGCTTGCCATCCATCGTGTAGCTCACTGCACCAGCGGAGAGCGGGATGCGGGTCATGCGGAAGCGGCCGTTGATGTCCATGACCAGCTTGCTTGGCATACCGGCTCGTTCGCAGCGAGCCCAGTGGGCGCTCAGTTCCGGGTCGTCTTCGCCACCCACGCCTGCGACTGAGAGGTTCTCCACGAAGGAATTGAGCAGCTCTGGGTGTGTGCCGTCGCAGTGGTAGCACTCGCGGTTATTCTCGAAAACCAGCTTCCAGTTGCCTCGTTCGATCAGGTCGGATTTGAAGGCGACTTTGCAGTTATCCAGAAAGTGCGGCGCGATGAAGGGCTTTACCGCGCTGCGGAAAGAGTCGAAGTCGGGTGCCTTGGTGGCGACACAGACATAGATGAAGCTTTCGACGATTTCGCAGTGCACGGGCTTCAGGTTGTACTGGGTTTTATCGAAGTCAGTGCCCATGTTGCCAGCGAACAACAGGTTGCCGTCCAGCTCGTAAGTCCACTTGTGATAAGGGCATACGAGCTTGGCTACTTTACCCTGTTCGTGCTCGCAGACCTTGGCGCCACGGTGGCGGCAAGCGTTATGAAAGGCATGCACCTGGCCGTTCTTGCCACCTACCACAACGACCGGGTAATCCCCGATCTGCAAGGTGAAGTACTGGCCAGGTTTGGCGACTTCGAATGTATGGCCGGCGAAGATCCAATCCTTGTGCCAGATCTGCTCCAGATCCTGGCGATAGACCTGGGGATCACTGTACAGCTCACGGGGTAGCGAGTGTCGGGCTTTGCGTTGAGCGATCAGGTCGATGACGGTTTGCTTGTTACTCATAGTGGTCCTCCAGGAAACATACCTTGAGCCGAATTTCGTTAACGGTCTTGTTGGTCTTGTGATGTTTGAAAACTCATGGCAAACGCCGCCATCGCTATGAAAGCCTTCGGCGGCGGGCAGGCCGGAGACACCCTGCTGCGCAGTGATGCATGGTCGGAGCGTATTACGCCACCTGTGGCGCTACAAACGACATTTCAGGAGGGGAAAGCATGATTGCAGGTTATTGATCGTGTGGCCGGAACAGTGGCGCCAGAGCATCGATGGCTGATGCGGAATGCTCCAGTTCCTTTATGGCCGACTTCAACTCGAAGCAGGCTTGGTGACGGAGGTTCACACCGGCAAACAGATCGAATTTCATGTCGATATCTTCTGAGGTCATGGGGCGTTCAGGGTCACCCAATGCGGCTGTAATGGGTGACTCCAGCTGCTCGCCGCTCTTCAGTGCCACGAGTACGCGGGAAAGAATTTCCTTTGGGAAGCGTGCCGAAATATCTGCTGACTCTACGATTTCGATGCGTTCACTGACGGCAAGAATGTCTGGCGCGGTGATTGCTGCACCGGTGACTTCAACTGGGCCGACCTTGCCGCGTGCAATGAGCGCCGCCAGTGGAAAGGCGAGGGCATACTGGGCTTCGTCGGCGTTGCTGGGGCGGTGGCCCTGCAGGCACATCGACTCCCAAAAAGTTTCCACACGAATCGATGCGATGTTGTCAGCACATATTTGCGGGTGCTCGCGCATCAGCTCGCTCATGGCGGTGAGGGCGGGCTGAGCCCAGCGGCACACGGGCCAGGGTTTGAAGTACTGGGCGTCTATTTCCCAGCGGCTGCCCAGATCATCCCAGTAGGGTGCTGCAATGGCATCTTCGACTGTCTCGGCCGGCGCGCCGGTTACCCCCTCGCGGGCCATCAGCAATGCGTTCAATCCAACGAAAGCCCCGGAGCCATGGGCATCACGCAGCATGGTCGGGTGCTGAACCACGCGCATCATCGGGCAGCGCGCGCTGAAATACTCAGCGATTCCCAGTGCATGGCGGAAGGTGGTTTCATCGAGCCCCATCAGACGCGCGCCCGCGCACACTACGCCAATGGCTGAGAAACCGCCCGAGGCGTGGTAGGTAGGAGAGGTGGATATCAGCGACACACCAGCACGCAAGCCTGTTTCATAACCAATGCAGAGCGCTTCGAGCAGTTGTCGGCCAGTGATCGGCTGGCCCTGCGCATGCAGTGCGTCAGCCAAGGCGAGGATAGCTGGAACTACCGTTGCGCCCGCGTGGCCCTTGGACGTGAAATGGCCTTCGTGGGCATCCAGGCTATCGGCCGTGAAGCCGCCAGCCCAGCCGGCGCCCAAAACACTTACCTGGGTACCATCGAAAGGCAGCCGACTGATGAACGCTCCACCGGGATAGTGTTGGCGAGCGAAGCGATAGAGCGTCTGGCTGGTCTCGTTGGTTACCGCCCCAGCCATTACCCCAACGATATCGAGCAGGCTTTTTTTCAGTATTGCCTGGGTATGAGCAGGCAACTGGGAAAACTCAAAGTCACGGCAGAAGATGTACAGCGACATGCGATGGCTCCTTTTGAACTCTGCTCGGGAAATATTCACCCCGCAGACAGTGGGCCAGCGCATCGTCGTACTCTAGCGACATTTTCTTCGTGCAAAGGATAACCGCAGGTCAGGCTAGCGGCGTGCGAAGTGGCCCAATATCCATTGCTGAAAACGCCGCACGGCATCGACGTCTTCCGCCTCTTCGCGAATAGAAAGATAGTGACGGCTGTTGCGCAGTTCCACCTCCGCCTCGATTGGCCGTACCAGAAGGCCCTGTTCGAGCAGGGCCTTGACCAGATGATTCCAGCCCAGCGCAACGCCCTGATGAGTGAGCACCATGCTGATGATCAGGTTGTAGTCGTTGGCACTGAAAATCTGTGGGCTTGTCGCTGGGCGCTCATCGATATTGATGCCCTGAAACGCCAGCCATACGCCCCAGTCGACGTGTTCCGCTACCTGTGAGCGTCCGTAGGGGCTCAGGTTGAGCAGCAACGAATCACGTACGCCCTCGAGCGTGCAGAGCTGCGGGTTGCGCTCCAGATAGTGTGGTGAGCACACAGGGTAGATGACGTCGTGGAACAGAGCAGTCCTGCGGTATCCCTCGCCCACCTTGGGCAGTTTGGTAATAAAGATATCCGGCTGTACACCGGGTTCCATGACCAAGAAGTTCTGAGTCGTGATCAGGTTCAGTTCGATGTCGTTGTGCTGGGCGAAAAAATCCGGGAGATGCTGCGACAGCCACAGCGCCGAGAACGCGGGTGAACAGCAAACCGTCAGCATGCGTTTACTGGCTTGATTACTGCGGATGCGCTCGGCGGCCTGGGCGATGTTGACGAACGATAACTGTGCTGCATCGAAGAAAAGCTCGCCGGCGCTGGTGAGCTGCACCGCCCGACCAACACGGTCAAACAGTTGGGCGCCTAGATAACCTTCAAGCTCTCGAATCTGCCGGCTGATTGCGGCTTGCGATACGCACAACGCTTCTGCGGCACGAGTGAAGCTTTCATATTTTGCAGCAGCAACGAATGCCTTTACCGCGCGCAATGAGGGCATTCTGAGGAGTAGGGCATCTGGGTCGGTGTGCTTGGACATTCGAGCCTCGTTAATAACTGCAGTGCCATGCTCAGGGGGCACGGTGCACGCGTGTCGAAGGGTAAGACGCGCAAGCGCGTAGGTCTGTTCTTTACACGACACTCCGGTGGCGTTGAGCGAATGCATAACGCGAGGTTATCAAATTGCCTTTGGAAATGTAGTTGGATTTGCCGGGGGGATGATTATAGTTTTGACGAAAGCCCTACTCCGCGGGCAAACAATAAAAATAGGATATCGTCGTGAAAACAGACACTCATTGCTCCTGCCCATCAAGAATTATTTTCTATCACTGTGCGCTGGTTTATGGCGAGCGCGCCGAGGTTGAAGGAGGCGAGTCATGAGTGAAACCGATGAAATCATGTCTGTTCGTAATGTTTACAAGGTGTTCGGCTCTCAACCGAAAATAGCGCTGGATATGGTGCGCGATGGCGCAACCAAGGCAGATATATTTGAAAAGACCGGGCAAGTGATTGGCGTATTCGATGCCAATTTTTCGGTCAGGCGTGGTGAGATCTTCGTCATAATGGGTTTGTCTGGGTCGGGCAAGTCGACCATGGTGCGTTTATTCAACAGACTCATCGAACCCAGCTTCGGCTCCATCTTTCTCAATGGCAAGGAAATCACCGGCCTTGCTGATAAAGACCTGCTGCAAGTTCGTCGCAGGGACATGGGCATGGTGTTTCAGTCCTTTGCTTTGATGCCTCACATGTCGGTACTCGATAATGTCGGCTTCGGCCTGGAGATAAGTGGCGTTTCGGAAAAGGAGCGCAATGCGCGTTCTCTCGAGGCGTTAAGCCAGGTAGGCCTTGCCGGGCAGGAACATTGCTTTCCGCACCAGCTCTCGGGCGGCATGCAGCAGCGTGTGGGGCTGGCAAGGGCGTTGGCAAACGATCCGGCTATCTTGCTGATGGATGAAGCATTTTCAGCCCTTGATCCTATGATCCGCTGTGAGATGCAGGGTGAACTGATAAAGCTTCAGAAAGAACAAAATCGCACCGTTATCTTTATTTCCCATGATATTGAAGAGGCCGTTCGTATTGGCCATCGCATTGCAATAATGGAAGGTGGCAAAGTTGTACAGATCGGTACGCCACGTGAGTTGTTGAGCAATCCGGTTAACGATTATGTTCGCGCATTTTTCAACGGATTCGATTCCAGTCGAATTCTCAAGGCTGGAGATATCGCCCAAGAAGGCGGTATTGCCTATGAGCCGGGCCGACAGCCCTCGCTGAAGGCCGAAACTCCGCTCAACGAGATCTTCCATATTGTGGCGCAGGCCGCTTTGCCCGTTCCGGTAGTTGATGAGGCTGGCGTCTATCGGGGAAGTATTTCTCAAGGCCGCTTGCTGAGTTGTCTTGGCGGAAACTAAACCTGCACTACGTAAAGTAAGCCGTTGTTGAGGCTGAGGTACAGCTCATGTCCGATTTTAGTTTTCTCGACCCGTTCAAAACGATCAATGTTCCAGTAGGGACATGGGTGGAAGATGCACTTCGTTATTTGGTGCATAACTTTCGCGATGTATTTCGCTCCATTCGCTGGCCTGTCGATCAGGTGCTCGATGGTGTCCAGGCAGCGCTGATGTCGGTACCACCTAGCGTATTCATCATCCTGGCGGGCCTGATCGGCTGGCAGGTGGGCGGACGCCGAATCGGTGCGCTGATGGTCGTCACGCTCACTGCCCTGGGATTGATCGGCGTATGGGGCGACGCCATGGTCACTCTCGCACTGGTTCTGACCTCGCTGTTTTTCTGTGCCGTGATCGGTATCCCACTGGGCATTGCCTGTGCACGCAGCGACCGTCTCGAGGTGTTGATTCGCCCAGTGCTCGACGCCATGCAGACCTTGCCCGCATTCGTCTATCTGGTTCCGGTGGTGATGCTGTTCGGCATCGGCAACGTGCCTGGCGTAATCGTCACCATCATTTTTTCGGTGTCGCCACTGGTACGTCTCACCAACCTGGGTATTCGTCAGGTTCCTGAAGACAAAATCGAGGCCGCACGGGCCTTTGGCTGTACGCCTCGACAGATGCTGCTAAGGGTGCAGCTGCCGCTTGCCGCTCCCACCATCATGGCTGGTGTCAACCAGACCCTGATGCTGGCGCTGTCGATGGTAGTCGTGGCGTCGATGATTTCCGTCGGTGGTCTGGGGCTGATGGTACTGAGTGGTATTGGCCGGCTCGACATGGCGCTGGCGAGCGTTGGCGGTATCGGATTGGTACTGCTGGCGATTTGTCTGGATCGTTTCACCCAAGCGCTGGGTGAGCGCAGTCAACACCTGACTACCGGTCAGCGCTGGTACCACAGTGGTCCGGTCGGGCTGGTGGTGCGGTTGAAGAAGAAAAAGAAAGACGTTGCACAGCCTTTAACTCATTGAACTTGCCTTTCCTCTAATTAAAAACATCAGCAGGTGACTCATGAATTTCTCCATGTGCAAGAGAGCTATCGTTGCCGCCATGGCCGCTCCGGTTATCGGCATGATTCTGGTATCCGCCGCTCAGGCAGCCAACCCGGACAAACCCGGTGAGGGGGTATCGGTCACGCCTATCTTCCCGACCATCGCCGAAGAGCGTTTTCGCGGCGAAATAGCTATAGCGGGGCTCGAGGCGCTTGGCTACGAGGTCAAACAACCGAAAGAGACTGACTACCCAGCATTGTTTCTGGCGCTGTCTTACGGCGATGCAGACTTCACCGTGCACATGTGGGAGCACCTGCATGCTGCGTTCTACGCCAAGGCTGGCGGCGATGACGTGATGACCGCGGTCGGTGACGTGATGCCCGGGGTATTGCAAGGCTTCATGATCGACAAGAAAACCGCCGATGCCCACCACATCAAGGACGTGTCTGACCTCAAGAAGCCGGAAATCGCCAAGCTCTTCGACAGCAACGGTGATGGTAAAGCTGACCTTACCGGCTGTAACCCGGGCTGGGGTTGTGAGGTGATCATTGAGCACCAGCTCAAGGCTTACGGCCTGAACGATACCGTCACCAATAACCGTGGCTCTTACTTCGCCCTGATGGCCGACACCATTTCTCGTTATCAGCAGGGGCAACCGATTCTCTACTACACCTGGGTGCCGCAATGGATCTCTGGCGTGTTGGTGGAAGGGCGCGACGTCGTATGGCTGCCGGTTCCATTCACTTCATTGCCCGACGGCAAGAATGACGTGAACACCACATTCGATGGCAAGAATCTCGGCGCTCCGATCGACAACGTGAAGGCGGTTCTTAACAAAGAGTTCGCCGAGGAAAATCCGGCAGCGCGCACCTTCCTTTCCAAAGTCCGCATATCCACTGAAGACGAAAGCGCACAGAACCTGCGTATGCAAAATGGCGAGAAGTCACTCGAGGCTATAAAGCGCCAGGCCCAGGAGTGGATCAGTGCTCACCAGACCGAATGGGACAGCTGGCTGAAAGATGCACGGGCAGCTGGACAGCAGTAACGGCAGAGTTTTCTGGGCAGGCAGGTGAATCATGAAAGACTCCTTTCAAAGCGTACTGAAATCACGAAACCAGGTGTTTGGCGTGGGTGGCACTCCGGCAAGCCGCTGTGTTCGTGTCGCCTTCATCCTGCTTGACCAGTTTTCTCTGACGTCCTTTTCCACTGCACTGGACGCGCTCAATACGGGCACTGCACTCGAGCAGGGTGTCGACTACCAGATCAGCACATGGTCGCTGACTGGTGGTGCCATCCGTAGTGATGTGGGTGTGACGGTTGATACCCAGCGCCTGCCACTGGTTCGTGTGCAGCACCATATGCTTGTGCTCGTCGGAGGGCACCGCGTCAGGCTGGCGCCAAACGCCGTACTGAGTAAGGTGCTGCGCCGCGCCGCCCTCGAGCGCACGATGATGTGCGGCCTGTGGAACGCTGCATTTCATCTGGCGCAGGCTGGGCTTCTCGAAAACCGGGCCGGTGTATGCCATCCCGATAGTCTCGCGCCGATCAAGGAGTATCACCCGTCTTTGGATCTCGGTGGCAGTGGTCACGCACTCAGCGGCCGCGTTGGCACCAGTGCCGAACCTGGTGCGGTGCTGGACTTGATGCTGGCGGTGATGAAGCGCTGCGCACTGGGGCATACACCGGTGTTCGAGGACGAGATCAAGCGCTTGCACCAGCCGGAGCGTCATCAACAGGATTTGCCCGCCATTTCGAGGCCGAGTGGCAAGTGCCTCCCCAAACCGTTGAGTGTGGCGTTGTCGATGATGGAGGAGAACATAGAAGAACCGCTGGACATCGATCTGATTGCTGATCAGGTCGGCGTCTCACGGCGACAGCTAGAACGTCGTTTCTCACGTCATCTTAACGCGCCACCGTTGCGCTATTACCTGGAGCTGCGCCTGACTCGCGCGCGTCAGTTGATCGTCCATAGCAACCGCTCGCTGACCGATGTAGCTCTGGCTACCGGGTTCGTCAGCTACCCGCACTTTCACCGTCGTTTCAAGGATCTGTTCGGGCTGCCGCCGATGGAATTCAGAACCACCTACGACTCGCATTTGAGCCACCACTCGGCTTTCCAGGCACAGCCGAGCACCTGATCACGATAACCAAGGAACCGCTCGCCAAACAGCGGGTGTAGCTCAGTAGGCCCTGCATTCAGGCCGCTTCCTCAATTGCAATGGTTCAGCACTCATGAAAGTTCACGCCTTGCCTGCCGATGACAACAGCTGTGGCTGGTTCCACCTCAGCCCGCCGCGTAAACCCTGTGCCAGCCATCATGGGCACAGTGAGGCACCCTGGGTGGTTATCGGCGCGGGGTTTACCGGCCTGTCGGTAGCTCGGCAACTGGCGCTGAACTTCCCGGATGACGAAGTGGTGCTGATCGAGGCGCAGGAGGTTGGCCTCGGACCCTCCGGGCGCAACGCCGGCTTTGCAATCGATCTGCCCCATGACATCGGCGCCGAGGATTACATCGGCGATCTCGATATCGCCAGAACCGTTCTCAAACTGAACCTGGCTGGCCAGCGTCTGCTCAGCCAGTGGGTCGAGACCTTTGGCATCGACTGCCAGATGAAGGCCTGCGGGAAGTATCAGGCCGCAGTCGAGCGGCGAGGCCTGGCGGTGCTCGATGCATACCGCCGTGGCCTGGACAAGCTCGGCCAGCCTTATGAAATGCTCAGCGAGCAAGAGTTGCCGCATCACATTGGCACGCACTTCTATCGCCGGGCCCTGTACACCCCAGGTGCGGTGTTGATTCAGCCTTCGGCGCTGGTCAAAGGCCTGGCCGACAACCTGCCCGCGAACGTGACGCTTTACGAGCGCACGCCGATTCTGGAAGTTGAATACAGCACCAACAAAACACGCTTGCGGCATGCCGCTGGCAGCATCTCTGCCAGCCGGCTGGTGCTGGCCAACAATTCCTTTGGTCAGCATTTCGGTTTTCTGCAGGGGCGCATGTTGCCGATCTTCACCTACGGCAGCATCACCCGCCAGCTCACCAGCGACGAACAGGCGCGCCTGCAAGGCAAACCCTACTGGGGAGTCATTCCGGCCGATCCGTTCGGTACCACGGTTCGCCGCACGCCGGACAACCGTCTGCTGATTCGCAACAGCTTCAGTTTCAACCCTGATGGCCGCAGTAACCCCAAATACCTGCAGCGTTTTCTGCAGCGTCACAGGGCCTCCTATGCGCAACGTTTCCCCATGCTGCCCAACGTCGATTTCGAATACACCTGGGGCGGCGCACTGGCGATGACCCGCAACCACAACGGCTTCTTCGGCCAGCTGGCGCCCAACGTCTATGGCGCTCTGGGCTGCAACGGGCTAGGCGTAACACGCGGCACCATCACCGGTAAGTTGCTGGCCGACTGGCTCGCTGGCGAACGCAATGACTTGATCGATTTCCTGCTGGCCGCTCCAGGCCCCAACGCAAACCCACCGCAGCCGTTCCTGTCAGCAGGGGTCAATCTGAACCTGCTCTGGGGGCAGCGCCGGGCAGGGCGGGAGAGCTGAGGCCAACGTACTGCCGAAACGCGGGGCTCCGGTTCCGCACTATCAATGAATCAACCAGATGGAGGCTCTACCCATGAACTTCGACGGCATCTTCACTCCGGCCATTACTCCGCTGCAGAGCAATGGCGAGATCGACCATGGTGCGTTTGCGGAGGTTCTCGAATACCTGATCGAGGCCAAGGTGCACGGCATTGTCATCGGCGGCTCTACGGGTGAGTACTACGCCCATACCAGCGAAGAGCGTATCGCGTTGATCACCCGTGCTCGCGAAGTGATCGGCAACCGCTTGCCGCTGGTAATTGGCACAGGCGCCATTCGCACCGAGGATTCCGTGCTCTTCGCCGAGGTGGCCAAGTCCCAAAAGGCCGACGCCATCCTCGTCGGAACGCCGCCCTATGCACTGCCGACTCAGCAGGAAATCGCCGAACACGTGCTCACCGTGGACAAAGCCGCTGGCCTGCCGATCATGCTCTACAACTATCCCGGCCGTATGAACGTGGCTATGCAGCCGCAATTCTTCGACGCCGTAGCTGCATGCAAGAACATTCAGGCGATCAAGGAAAGTTCGGGTGATATGGCGAGCCTGCATCACCTCGCGGTTCATCGACCCAACCTGCAGATTTCCTGCGGTTGGGACGACCAGGCGTTGGAGTTCTTCGCCTGGGGCGCCCGTAGCTGGGTGTGCGCCGGCTCCAACTTCGTGCCACGCGAGCACGTCGCGCTCTATGAGGCGTGCGTGATCGAAAAGGACTTCGACAAGGGCCGCCGCATCATGGCAGCGATGCTGCCGCTGATGGACTTCCTGGAGGGCGGCAAGTTCGTCCAGTCGATCAAGCATGGTTGCGAAATCAGCGGCCTTCGCGCTGGTGGTGTACGGACTCCGCTCAAGGATATGAGCAGCGAGGAAAAAACCGAACTGGAGCGCGTCGTGGCCGCGCTGAAGAAAAACGTATCGCTGATCACTCAGGAGGCCTGACATGACCGAGTTGCTCACCAAACAAGCTTATGCAGACATCGCTGCCAAGCTGAACGTCCGTACCCAGGCCTTCATCGGCGGTGAGTTCCGTGATGCGCTGTCGGGCGAAACCTTCATCACCACCAACCCGGCAACCGACGAACTGTTGGCCAACATCGCAGCCTGTAACGCCGAGGATGTCGACGTCGCTGTTGCAGCCGCTCGCGAGGCGTTCGACGATGGTCGCTGGCGACTGCTTTCGCCCGGTGCACGTAAAAGCATCCTTCTGCGTTTCGCTCAACTGCTCGAAGATAACGCTCACGAGCTGGCCGTGTTGGAAAGCCTGGACAGTGGCAAGCCTATTCAGGAATGCCAGAACGTCGACCTGCCGGAAACCGTCAATACCCTGCGCTGGCACGCCGAGTTGATCGACAAGATCTACGACAGCACCGCGCCGGTTGGCTCGGCAGCCATGGCCATGGTCGTGCGTGAGCCGGTCGGTGTGGTTGGCCTGGTGCTGCCCTGGAACTTCCCGCTGCTGATGCTGGCCTGGAAGATCAGCCCGTCGCTGGCCGCTGGCTGTTCCATCGTCGTCAAACCGGCTGAAGAAACCACACTCACTGCCTTGCGCGTTGCCGAGCTAGCCCACCAAGCGGGGGTTCCTGGAGGTGTGTTCAACGTGGTCACCGGTGGCGGCCGTGAAGTCGGTGAGCCCATTGGTCGCCACAACGATGTCGCCATGGTCAGCTTCACCGGCTCCACTGAAACTGGCCGCCTGTTCCTCAAGTACGCCGCTGAATCCAACCTCAAACAGGTCGTGCTTGAGTGTGGTGGCAAGAACCCGGCAGTCGTCATGAACGATGTCGAGGATATCGACCAGGTCGCCCAGTTCATCGTCAATGGCGCATTCTGGAACATGGGCGAGAACTGCTCTGCCTCATCCCGCCTGATCGTCCACGCCGAGGTCAGGGATGCGTTGCTGGAACGCATTGGTGTACACATCCAGAGCTGGAAGATGGGTGACCCGCTGGATCCGGAAAATCGCCTCGGTGCGATGGTCAGCAAGGCGCACTTCGAGAAGGTTCGCTCCTATCTCGACCAGGCGCATAGCGACAAACTGGACATCGTTTATGGCGGGCAGACGGAGAAGAACATCTTCGTTCAGCCGACCGTGGTCAACGACGTGGATCGTCAAAGTCGCCTGTTCCGCGAGGAAATCTTCGGCCCTGTGCTGTCGGTGACCACCTTCACGGATATCGACGAAGCCATCGACCTGGCCAACGACACAGTCTACGGTCTGGCCGCATCGGCCTATACCGGCAGCCTGCGCAACGCGCTGCGCCTGTCACGGGAAATCCGTGCCGGCATCGTCACGGTCAACTGTTTCGGTGAGGGTGACGCATCAACGCCGTTCGGTGGCTACAAGGAATCCGGCTTCGGTGGGCGCGACAAATCGATCTGGGCGCATGACCAGTACACCGAGCTGAAAACCATCTGGATCGATGCGTCGTAGCACGCTCATTCGGCCCAGCGCGGAGCGATCAGGGCATCCAGCATTTGAGTAGTGCTGGATGCCTTGCTCATGGAGAGTAGAGCAGTATTAAGCCGTGCAAATACTGCAACTCCATCACCAACCCAACAGCTCGAGAGCCCACAGCGTCCCCATGCCCGCCACGAGCGTCAGCGTGGTATTGCGTACCTTCCAGGCTATCAAGGTGGCCACGATGGCGGCCGGAATCTGCGGGCTGTTCCATACCACTTCGCTTTGTCCGCCGGGGTATACCACCGCCGGTAAAACCAGCGCGGCCAGCACGCTGGCAGGAACGAACTGCAAGGCCTGGCTGAGAATCGCCGGAATCCTGATCTGGCCATAGAGCTCGAGAAAGGAAAGTCGTATGGCAAAGGTTCCGAGGCCGACAGCCAGGAACAGCCCCCAGAGAAACAAATCGCTCATGGGGCTTCTCGCTCGGCGTTGCTAACGCTCGTGTCATCCGCCGTTTGCTGGCGCGTCTTGCTGATCAGCAGCCCCGCACCGATACCGGCTATCGATGCAGTCAGCAGGCCCAGGTTATACGGCATGTTGACTGCCCATACCGCGACCACGCCTGCGACCACAGCAGCGCCAAGGCTTGCCGAATTGCGGATTGCCGGAACCAGCAGAGCCAGAAACGAAAGGGGGATCGCGAAGCTCAGCGACCAGGTATCGGGAATGCTGGTGCCCAGAAAGATGCCGGCCATGACCGAGAGCTGCCAGGACAACCACATGGTCAGCGCCGTACCGGCGTAGAAGAAGTGAGCAAAGCGCCCCAGTTCGCCAGATGACAGTTTGAGAATACAGGTGGCGTACGACTGGTCGGACAGCATGTAAGACAGAGGCCATATCCAGCGACGAGGCAGGTGATGCAGGTAGGGCGCGAGCGATGCGCTGTACATCAGAAAGCGCAAATTGATGATCAACGCAGTGAATATGATCGCCACTGGCAAGACATCGTCTTGCATCAACTGCAGCGCGACCATCTGTGCCGAGCCGGAATAGAACAGCAACGTCATGCCCATCGCCATGCCCGGTGTCATGCCGACTCCGATGGCCATGACACCTGCCAGAAGCCCGAATGGAACCACGCCCGGAGTCAATGGAATGAGCGCACGGACACCTGCCCAAAAAGCGTCTGCTCTTGTTCGGTAGGGCATGCTGGCTCCTCCAAAGTAAAACTCTCCCCCGGCTAAAGATACATGCGGGGCGCCGCTGTCGAACTATTTCAGTTCATACGAGACTCTATTGCTGGTTGCTTTGCCGATGCCACGTCACCCACTACTTAGTAACGATTGAGGTACGCATCTCTAGAGATGAGCCAAGGTATTCCGGCAAATGCGAGCGTTAGGCTAGATGCTCTTGATCTCGCTTGCCCGATCATGTGCCCACTAGAGATTTTCACGACCAACGAGATCCGACTTCCAATGGCCTCATTGCGACACTGAGGCTGCACTATATTTGCGAGGGCCTGTATCTGCAGGCCATCAGGTGGCGCCTTTTTCGCGAATCGGCTCGTCGAACAGGTCGCCCGGCAAACTGGTACGCAGTTCAGCATCACCTTGTGTTGGGGTTCCCTGTCGCTATGTCGGCCGGTGCCGCGGCTGGGCACGATTCTTCCGCTCGTATCAGTGCTCTCGCCACACGCTCGGCTACACCGCATTTCTGGTTAGGACGCTAACCGAACCCGGGTTGATCGTGATGGCGGATACCGCATCTCACTTGAACGAGATCGCCCATTTGACCCTCAAAATCTGGCTAGCGACATCTCGGTATCGTTAGCCCGACTATCAAGCAGTACCACTACCGCGAGTAATCATCGCCAACAATAATCATAAGGAAACTTCCCACATGCTCTCTTTGAAGGACATCATCACTGGCCTCGGCGCGGCCACATTGAGTCTAGGTATGGCTGCCAATGCAGTAGCCGAAAAACCTGAACTTTCATTTGGTTTCGTCAACGGTTGGGATGACAGCGTGGCCACGACCCATGTCGTGACCCAGATCATCCACGAAAAGCTTGGCTATCCGGTAAAACTGCAGCCGGCAGAGCCGGCCATAATGTGGCAGGGCGTAGCCAGAGGGGATCTGGATGTGCTTCTTTCTGCCTGGCTACCGGCGACCCATGGCGACTACTACGAGAAATTCAAAGACAAGGTTGAGATTCTTGGCACCAATTACGAAGGTGCCCGGATAGGCTTGGTGGTACCAGACTACATGGATGCCAAAAGCATCGAGGATCTCAACGGCATCAAGTCCGAGCTCAACGGGCAAATAACCGGCATCGACGCTGGCGCGGGCATCATGCGTCGGACTGAAGATGCGTTGAAGCAATACGAGCTCGATTACAGAGTGATGCCGAGCTCAGGTCCGGCTATGACTATCGCGCTATCCAGAGCCATTCGCGCAGAAAAGCCAATCGTGGTGACGGGATGGGTTCCCCACTGGATGTTTGCAAAGTGGAAGCTGCACTTTCTAGATGATCCAAAGAAAGTCTTCGGAGATGCTGAACGCGTTGATACCGTCATCAATCCTACCGTGAATGAGAAGGCTCCTGAGGTAGTGGCGCTCTTGAAACGATTCACCTGGACTTCCGATGAGGTTGGCGCAGTGATGCTCGCCATTAACGAGGGCGCCAAGCCAGAGGTTGCCGCAAGGGATTGGATCGCCAAGAACCCGGAAAGAGTGGCTGAATGGCTAAAATAGTCGGCTAGAGCTCGGATACAGAGCGGCCATGCTCGGCTTTCCCGTGGTCGCTCTTGAAGCATATCTCCTCGCGCCCCGATCGTTTTGACGACCCGGGGCCTGGGCGTAACCCAACATCTGACGTTCGACTTCACGACAGATTTAAACCACCCCCTCAAACCGACCTGGTTTCTGATCATTGCGGCCAGAATTTCGAGGGTCGTGACGCCATTGTCCGGGCGATACACCCGTCGCTGCCTGAGCGCGATATTGATGCCGTATCCCGTTTTTCGGCTGCGCTCGCGATGGAATGACCTGCTTCGAGAGTGAGCTTGGCCCGATATATACCGGCCTGTCGCTGAAAGAGACTGCTCAGTAATAAGCGGTAGAGAATTGCTGTTCCGGCCAATCCCTGGCCAGAACATCACGCTCTAGATTCTTATGGGGTGACGGTCGAGTAAAGCGGGAATGCGCCAGTCAGCAGAGCGCCAACAAGTAGCGCCATACACGCAAGAATCGCCCATTTGAGAGTGAAGCGCTGATGGTCACCCAGATCTACTTTGGCCAGTGCGACCAGGAGATATAGTGACGGCACCAGTGGACTCAAAAGATGTACCGGCTGACCAACCACCGATGCCCTTGCGATCTCCACAGTGGTGAAGCCGTAATTTGCAGCAGTCTGTGCGAGGACGGGCAAAATTCCAAAGTAGAACGCGTCATTGGACATGAAGAATGTGAATGGCAGGCTGACAAGAGCTGTGAATACCCCTAAGTAAGGGCCGAAGCTTTCAGGAATAACAACCAGTAAGCTGTTGGCCATCGCGTCTACCATTCCGGTTCCTTGCAGGATCCCGGTGAAAATACCGGCAGCGAAAATCACGCATGTAACTGCAAGTACATTTGAAGCGTGGCTACCAATTCGCTCCTTCTGCTCCTCAATTCGCGGGTAATTGAGCATCAAGCCGATGCCAAAGGCGACCATGAATAGAACCTGAAGCGGCATCAGTCCGACAACAAGGCAGACAAGCAGAGCTGTGGTAAGAATAAGATTTGGCCAAAACATGCGTGGGCGCCGTGCAGCTTCACACTCCTCAGCATTGCCATTACCCAGAGCCAGGTTTTCACCAAAGCCCGTAACATCAATGACGCCAAGCCGCTTGCGCTCGCGCTGACCTATAAGGAACGCGGTAAATATAAGCGTTAAACACGCCAGTCCCATGGCCGGCAGCATCGGTAGAAAGATATCCATCGCATCCACATGCAGCGCAGCTGCCGCTCGCGCAGTCGGCCCACCCCACGGCGAAATATTCATGATGCCGCTTGCGATATTGACGATGCACGTAAGCCCTAGAACGCTCATCCCCAGCTTCTGATAAAGCGGCAGGAACGCAGCAATGGCAATCATGTACGTGGTTGAGCTGTCCCCGTCCAGTGACACCAGTAGTGTGAGCACAGCAGTGCCCACACTCACCCGCAAGGGATCTCCTTTAACCAAACGCAAGATGAAGCGAACCAACGGATCAAAGAGACCAGCATCGATCATGATCCCGAAATAGAGGATCGAGAAAGTCAACATCACACCAGTCGGGGCGAGTGTCTTGATGCCATCCAGCATCATGCCTCCGAGCCCGTTATAGAACCCACCGATCACTGCGAAGACAATTGGAATCAGCATCAGCGCAATCAGCGCAGTCATGCGCTTGGTCATGATCAGATACATGAAGCAGGTAACCATGGAGAAACCGAGAACCGTCAACACAGCATTACTCCTCTATTCACGCCACAGCGGCATTTTGGCGGCGTAGGGGTACGCCACCTCAAAGTAGGCACAGTGATTAATGTGGGAGGGTTGGCCGGCGCGGCTCTTGTGCAACTCGCGGGGTCTTACTGGAGGGATTGGTACTCATCATTTCAAGCCTCATTTTTATCTTTATTGGACGCTTTTCGTCTCAGTTTTGCTTATTAGCATCTAAAAGCGCACTGATTTCGACTTATGAGGCTACGATACTGAGCTTGTTGACCATAAAACGCAATTGCGTAAAATGATTTTCATCACCTGATTCCTTGCCGCAGATGCCGCAAGGAGACAGCCAGCAAGTTCAGAACGTGCTGATGGCTAGCCCACTGAAGAGTTTCCACGGTATCGCCGATGCATAAGCCAACTAAATCCCAACCTTCAGGTTCAGCTGAATGACGCTAACCCAGCTGCAGAAACGCATAGCTCGCGAAATACTGGATTACGTGCGTTCCCGCCGCCTACCTGCCGGCCACCACTTGGTGGAACTGCACCTTTCAAGGCTGCTCAATGTCTCCCGAACGCCTGTTAAGGCCGCGTTGGTACATCTGGCTGAGTGTGGAATTCTGAGGCATGAACACAATCGTGGTTTTTTCCTGGCACGCGCTGCAGAAGCACTGCAGGAACTCATCCTGGAATTTTCTGCAAAGGACGAAGATTCGGTTTACCAGAGGCTGGTAGCGCTAAAGCTTGACCAACAGCTTCCTGAACACGTTACCGAGATTGCCTTGATGCGAGAGCTCAACGAATCCCGCAGCAGCCTCAGAGCCGCATTGTTTCGCATGCAAAAGGAAGGTTGGGCAGTGTTACGAAAAGGGCAGGGCTGGAGCATCCTGCCAATAATCGACTCACTGGCGGCCTATGAGGAGAGCTACTTTTATCGCCTGTCCATTGAAACGGCAGGGCTGCGCAGCTCGACGTTTACTGCCGATCCTTGTGAGCTGAAAGCTTGCAGAGATCAGCAGCAGTACATTGCCGACGGCGGATACTTGAGCATGACTCCGTGGGAGATTTTCGAAGCCAATTCAATGTTCCATGAAACGCTTGCGAAGCTTTCCGGCAACAGGTTTGCCTTGCAGTCCCTTAGACGGATCAATGCGTTACGTGCGATTGTGGAATCCCGCCTGAATCTCTCTCGCAAGCATTGGCATGGCCAAGTTTTAGAGCACCTTGAAATTCTGGATTGTGTCGAGCGAGGCGATCTTGAAGCGGCAGCGGAGCGAATGCACGCGCATCTAGACGGGGCAAGAAGGTGCAAGGCAAAGTCGGGGCTGTTTGCGCGGGTGTATCCACGATCCGAGAGCAAGGCTACAACGTTATCTAGCAAGTGATGCGCGGCTTCGACGTTGGCCAAGATCTCTGACGAGCCGCATGCATATTGGAAGGCCTCGCTCGACTAACTGTTCGCCTTATAGAGCAGGCGCTATAAATACTGGCTAGAGGTCACTAGGCGTAGCAATGTCGACAGGATAGCTTTCACTCACCTCGGCGCGCTTACATCGGTCTGGCCGGTTGCGAGTAAGGCACCCCGTATAAAACCGCTTTCAAGCCGCTTGCTCAAAAATGTCTGGATATAGGCTGCGGCTTGCTTATGCTGCTTAGGCACCGCCATCGCCTGACGAATCGCCGTGAATCCGCCTTCCAGAACCCGGTAACCCGTATTGCTGGCTGCGAACAGCTCAAGGGGCTGCCGTACCCCCGCTGCCGCATCAAGGGCATCAGAAATGAACAGATCAACTGCCCCCGAGGAGGTTGATGCTCTTTCTAGTGTCGCCTTCTGCAGTGTTCGACTTAGGTACAAGTCATAGGCAGCCCCTTGCCCCACGGCAATCCTGATTCCATCATTATCCAAGTGATCACAATGAGTGTAGGGCGAGTCATCCTTGACCAGGTAAGTGCCTTCAATGATTACGTAGGGCTCGCTGAAATCGATTTGCTCCGCTCGAACGGGTTCTATTGCAAGAAACGCAATTGACCATACGCCATCTTGCATCGCCGCAAAGACCTTTCCCGCGGCGTCGAAAGAAATCAGCTCAAGCTCAACCTGCAGTTCGCTCGCCAGCTCTTTGGCAAGAGAAACGGATACGCCATGTGGCGAACCGTCGTGCCCGGGTTGCGCCAAGACCGGATTTCCAAAGTTGATCGCTGCTCGCAGTACTCCTTCTGGAGCAAGCTCGCCTTTCACGATATGCAGTAACTCATTCATGTCATCGTCCCGTTCTTCGACAAAAGCCCATCAAGTGATGGGCTGTAAATGATCGTGAGGTCAGTGACGCAAGGCTCTTACGACATGACTTTGCGCTGGCTATTTGCAACCTTGCTGGCCGGCGCGAGCAGGCTATCAAGGACGTAGGGCAGAATCCCACCGTTTTGGAAGTAGGTGGCTTCGATCGCAGTATCGATTCGAGCAAGAAGTACGACCTCTTCTTTGGTGCCGTCCTTACGTGTGATGCTCAGCACGACGTCCTGCCCAGGTTCGACGCCATCATCGATTCCGAGTAGATCAAAATGCTCCGAGCCGTCGAGACCAAGTGCTTGCGCGTCGTGACCATTCTTAAACTGCAGCGGCAGCACACCCAGCCCTGCCAAATTGTTGCGGTGAATACGCTCAAAACTTTTGGCTATCACGGCCCGGACGCCAAGTAGGCGCGTGCCTTTGGCAGCCCAATCACGGCTCGACCCAGTGCCGTACTCATCACCCGCAAAAATTAGAACAGGCGTCTCTTTTTCCAGGTAATGGCGAGATGCCTCGAACAGGCCTACGCGCTCACCAGTGGGCTGCAGCAGCGTATAGGGCCCCTCGTCAGCCGAGCCATCAGCTTTCAACGGCAACATCTGATTCTTCAGACGGACGTTGGCAAAAGTCCCTCTGACCATGACTTCAAAGTGGCCGCGTCGAGCGCCATAGGTGTTGAAGTCTTTCTGATCAACACCATGCTCCATGAGCCAGCGTCCTGCGCTTGAACCTGCGGAGATCGAGCCTGCAGGGCTTATGTGGTCGGTGGTGATAGAGTCGCCAAGGATCGCCAGCGCGCGAGCATTCTTGATCGGTTTGGCAGCGATACTCGTATCGAAGAAGTCCGGTTCTGCCGCGTAGGTAGAAGCAGGCCAGTCATACACATTTCCAGTCGCGCTCGTGATGCCGTTCCACAGATCGTGATCGCGCGTGAGGTCGGCGTACCACTCCTGATACAGCTTGGGGTTGCCTGCTTTTACGCTGAGCGCCTTTATCTCGTCGTTGCTCGGCCAGACGTCTGCGAGCATTACTGGCTCGCCATCTTTATCGTGGCCCAACGGAACCCTGGTGAGATCCGCACGAGTGCTTCCCGCCAACGCGAACGCCACCACAAGCGGTGGGCTGGCTAGGAAATTTGCACGTAGATTGGCGTGGATACGAGCTTCGAAATTCCGGTTTCCGGATAGCACCGCACTGCAAACCAGATCTTCGCCAACGACCACCTTCTCCAACGCCGGCTCCAGTGGGCCGATGTTGCCGACGCATGCACCGCAACCGTAGGCCGCGATTCCAAAACCCAACTCGTTCAACGGGGCGATCAGTCCAGCATCATGCAGATAGGCGGAGACTACGCGTGAGCCCGGGGTAAAAAGCGTCTTCACCCACGGCTTGGCTCGCAAGCCGTGCCGCAGCGCATTACGAGCTAATAATCCTGCCGCGATAAGCAGCTCCGGGTTGGAGGTATTCGTACAGGACGTGATTGCCGCGACCAGCACATCGCCGTGGCCAACCTCGTAGTCGGCCTTACTGCCATCGACCGAGCGGGTGCTTACCGGAAAACGCTGCTCCAGTTGCTCTTCATTCTTGGCATATCCACCGCTCTTGGCATCCTGCAGCATGACCTCGTCAAAACGGCAGCCGAGGGCGGCAAGATCCACCCTATCCTGAGGACGCTTGGGGCCGGAAACACAAGGAACAATCTGGTCGAGATCGATCGTGATCACCTGGGAATAATCGATGCTTCCGCTTGCAGGCGACCCGAACAGTCCCTGAGCAGTGAAGTACCGGCGTATGAGCTTGACCTGATCGTCACTGCGACCAGTGTGGGCGTAGTAATCAAGAGTCTTCTCATCGACCGGAAAGAAGCCGGTGGTAGCACCGTACTCAGGTGCCATATTGGCGATTGTTGCGCGGTCGGTCGCACTAAGCGACCTCGCCCCCTCGCCGAAGAACTCCACCAATTTGCCAACGACCTTAGCAGCCCGGAGTGTTTGAGTTATCTGCAGGACGGCATCAGTAGCCGTAACTCCTGGGCGCAGCTCTCCCGTCAAGTCTACCCCCACGACGTCGGGCATCAGCATATAAACCGGCTGGCCCAACATGCCAGCTTCTGCCTCGATGCCGCCTACCCCCCAACCGAGGACCCCGATTCCGTTGATCATGGTTGTGTGGCTATCAGTCCCGACCAGGGTATCTGGATAAACCACACCGTCCTTCTCGATAACGCCCTGTGCCAAGTACTCGAGATTGATCTGATGGCAGATCCCGATTCCCGGCGGGATCACCTTGAATGTATCGAAGGCTTGCATTCCCCACTTCATCAACTCGTAGCGTTCACGATTGCGCTGGAACTCAATCTCCATGTTCTTACGCAGGGCGTTAGGCTCATTGGAGAATTCAGTCTGAACGGAGTGATCAACCACCATGTGCACGGGCACTAGCGGCTCGATCAATTTCGGATCGGCACCTCGCTTGCTAGCCTGACTGCGCATGGCGGCCAGATCCGTCAGCAGGGGAATGCCGGTAAAATCTTGCAGCAGCACACGTCCTACCACAAAAGGGATCTCTCGCTCGCGCTTGGCATTGGGCCGCCAGCTAGCGAGATCTTGAACATGGCTCGTCAGAACTTTGCTGCCGTCGCAATTACGCAGCACTGATTCCAGAAGAATTCGAATGACGACCGGGAGCCGAGAAATCGCAGGATAGCCTGCAGACTCCAACGCATCCAATGAGTGGTAGGACAGGGCTCTTCCATCCTCTGCCTCTAAGGTACGAAGACTGTCGAAGTACTTGGAATCGGTCATTATTATCATTCTCGATGTGCTAATCAGGGGGTACGTAGTGGTCTGCCGCTTACCCAGGCATGCGCGCGATAACGCCTTGGGAGTGAGACGAACGCGCTGAACGCATTGAGACAGAGCCTCAACGGCACGCTAGATGGGTACTAACCACTGCACTTGCTTGTGGCTGAGATGAGGTGCGCCGTTTACAACTTGATAATCCGACGCCATACAAATCACAGATTGCGTATTTATTTTATAAAGCGCAATCAGACTATTTCGATTGAATTGTGTTTGTCAACACGCATGCGCACTGCGGCCTGTCAACGCAACTCGGCACGATGCGGCCATCACGAACAAGAAACGCGCTTAGCTGACGTTACTTGAGCCATTAGCCGAGTGATGACAATCGCTCCCGGCAAAATGAAGGTGCTCGGCGCAGTAGATGCAGATGATCCACTGGCTACGTCAGGAGCTTTCAGCGCGCAGCCGATGAGCGGCTGCACGAGTAGATCGGAGCTTAAACGGGTCATCCTGACGCTGGATGATCGCTCTTAATGGGATGTTCGAAGACTTTGGAAACGGCCTTCTTGCGCCTTGCATCCTCGATGTGTTGGCGCATCAAACTCGCTGCGTAGAGATTATCGCCCTGACTGATCGCATCGAGAATGTGGATGTGCTCCTGCGCAAGCTCTTGACGGGGAAGCTCGTGTCGGGCCTGACGGTACTCAACTAACCTGCGCATTTGATCGAGGCGACGAAGAGTTTGCAGCGAGAATCGGTTACCTGACCATTTGGCAATCGTTTCATGAAGGCGTGCATTTGACTCAAACCGATCAATGCTAGTCATCGTCTTGTAGCCACCGTTCAAGATGCTCATTTGCTCCTGGCGCAGCATCTGGAGCTCTTCGAGATCAGGGCGAAATTTAGGGCTTAGAATGCCCGCCGGCTCAATGGCAATTCGCAGGCTGTACATGTCGTCGTAGGCTTCGAGCGAGTCGATCATTGGTAGGAAGCGCCAACCGTAGCCCACTTCCTTCTCGACCCAGCCTTCACTTTGTGCCCGGCCAAGCGCCTTACTCACCTCACTGCGCGTAGCGTTGAGCAATCGCACCAAATCGGCCTCGGTGACCGAGTCCGGTAGAAGACCATCGAAGCGAGCTTCTGCCAGTCGCAAATACATCGGGTCATCGCCTTCTCCGAGGAGATCTAGCACCTCGCTTGGCAATGAGTCGATCTCTCCTTCCAGGTGATATCCGCGATTGCGGTCATAGCGCATGAAGCCAACACCTACGAGGCACTCCAGCGCGATCTTCACCGGTGATCGAGATGTGCCAATGAGCTTGGCGAGCGTCCATTCAGGCAGATGGGCGCCAGGGGCGAGCTGCTCGCGGCGTACGTAGCTAATTATCTCGCGAAGCGCCTTTCGCTGGCTGTTGGTCAAGTCAGTGGTCATGCGTTTTTCTTTTTAAGATTCAGTCAGATCGCTCAAATATACACATCCCTGCCCATGTTGCATCCAGCCTGCAAATTGGCGTCCGTTAAAAAATATGAGACAATTGCGCTTTAGTATAAATAAGCGCAATTTAGATTGAGGGTGGTGTCATGTCACAGAAGTCATTCAAAGCTCATTACATGCGCGGCGGTACCAGCAAAGGGGTCTTTTTTTGCGATGACGCTTTGCCCAAAGATCAGGCCCTCCGAGATCGGATCCTACTTAGGGTGGTGGGCAGCCCTGATGAGTATGGACAGCAGATAGACGGAACTGGCGGTGCCACTTCTAGCACTAGCAAAGTTGTAATCATCGCTCGATCTGAGCGAGACGACTGTGATGTCGACTATCGCTTTGGCCAGGTCGCCATTGATCGTCCCGTCATCGACTGGTCTGGAAACTGTGGAAATCTCACTTCCGCAGTCGGGCCTTTCGCTATTAGTCAGGGCCTTGTCGATGCCCCTGCGGATGGCATCGCAATTGTCCGTATCTGGCAGGCGAATATCGGTGCTCGGATCATCGCTCATGTTCCTATGCGTGATGGGCAGGTAATCGAAGAAGGTCGCTTTGAGCTGGATGGTGTTGCGTTCCCGTCTGCCGAGATCAAGCTCGAGTTTATTGATCCTAGCGGTGGCGATGATGGCGACGGCGGTAGCATGTTTCCGACCGGAAGCCCGGTCGACACCCTTGAGGTTCCTGGGGTCGGTGAGGTCAAGCTGACACTGATTAATGCAGGCAATCCGGCAATCTTCATTCAGGCCGAGGCTCTGGGTCTGCGAGGCAATGAGCTCCAAGCGGAGATCAATCAAAACGTAGATTTGCTAGCTAGTGTTGAGGCGATTCGTTCTCACGCGGCCGTGCGCATGGGGCTGGCCAAGTCCGCAGAAGAAGCGACTCGCAATCGTCCCCACACACCTAAGCTTGCGTTCATTTCCTCGCCTATTGCTTATGTTGCCGCAGGCGGTAAGTCGATCAATCCTGATGACCTTGATCTCAATGTTCGAATCTTTTCGATGGGCAAACTCCACCACGCTATGACGGGTACCGGTGCGGTAGCTATTGCAGTCGCCGCGATGATCCCTGGAACCATCGTCAATCAGCTGGTACCTGATGCAAGCGGGCGTCAAATACGGTTTGGTCACCCATCTGGAAGTTTGGCTGTCGGGGCAGAGGCTCGTGAGGTGAATGGAAAGTGGGTTGTGTCCAAAGCGGTAATGAGCCGATCTGCTCGCCGAATCATGACGGGTGATGTTTGGGTTCCAGCAGACGTATGCTCCCTCTAAAGCAATTCATTAATGCCTGAAGCGAATCCTATTGCTTATAGGATCCGCTATTTTCTCTGGCATGGCAGACAAGCGTTGCTTTGTGCATGAAACGTTCATGTGGGCGCTTGCTCAGGCTGTATGAGGCTTACCCTGTTTGACATCCACTCTGGTTGCCAGCAATGACTACTTGGGTAGCAGCAGTCCATCGATGATCCGAGTGACCAAGAGTATTTTCTGATTGCTATAGATAAGGCGGCACCCATGGCCGGGTGCCGCAAGGCCTAGCTCATCGCAGCGCACTACAGCTTCAGTCGGAAGGTGCCGAAACACCAGTGATCTCATCTCGCTTGGTCGCTCCCTCGATGAGGCCGGTCTTGTGCAGCTGGTTGATGAAATGATCCAACCATTTCGGAGCACGAATCCCCCTGGATGACGGCAATCCTATCGCGCGTCTGATTTCCATAAATGAAGGTTCAAACAGCCGTAGTTCGGTAGGCGTCTTCAGGTCTGCCTGCAGCTGCTGCCTGATTGGCAGCGCGTTTACAGCAGGAGCGCAGGTGCTATCAGGCTGAGTAACTTGGAAAGCGCCTCTTTTTGTCCTTAGCCGAATCCACGGTGCAATGCCGATAGCGTCCTGCCTGGGTTCGCAATCTAGTCATCAAGCGCTAGGAGCGCTGCCGCTTCAAAAACAGGGCGTCCACTCACCTGAGGTGGTTGAGCGATCATAATGGCTATTGCTGTTATGGCATATCAAACGCATATTCGAGCAGGTGGCGCTTCCCAGCCTTGAAAATCGCTCCTGTGATTGCGGTATGCGTTTAATATAAAAAACCCTTAAAAATCAAAAGCATGAATATTTTAGATTCGTCGAATAGATGTTGGTGCGACAGGTTTGTGGGGTTAGAGATACGCCTTGGTTGCGTTTGCGCGTTGACAAGCTCAATTTTACAGGCGTAGCCTAATGGCGTTTCTGCTGCAAAATAAACAATCTCGAGAGACCGCCTGTTTTCGAGTTTGCCTGGAACGGTAAATCAGCTTCTTTCTGTCTGGGGCACGGTGAGATCGCACGTGTGGAGCGCGTGTGCAGGTAGGGACGCCAGGCGTGCCAACGGGTTGTCCTGATAGAGCGCCATGAGCATTTGGAATAGCACTGGTTTTGCAACGCACTGCGCCGAGCGACTAACTCATCCAGGGTGGCTGTAAGCCGAGATAACAGCATGTCTGAGCCTGTGCGCTGAAGACGAATGCAGTTGGCGAAGGCTGCCGCAGATCGACTGCGCTAAGTCGACCGAGACTGGGCCCATGGCCGCAGTTTTCAAATAAGTCTAAAAATAGAGAGGAAACACCATGCGCACTGACGCAAGCGTGGCTGACATCGAGAAGGCTACGATCAAGAAGATGACCATCCGGCTCATTCCCTTCCTGATGCTCTGCTACTTCATCGCTTACATCGACCGAGTCAACATCGGCTTCGCAGCCCTTACGATGAATGACGACATCGGCTTGACCGCCACCATGTTTGGTTTTGGTGCAACTCTATTTTTCGTTGCTTACGTGCTCTTCGAAATGCCCAGCAACGTGGCGATGGAAAAATTCGGTGCCCGTCGCTGGATTGCCCGAATCATGATCACCTGGGGCATTGTTGGTTTTTGTACTGCTTTCATCACTGGCCCCATCTCTTTCGGCATCGCTCGTTTCCTTTTGGGGGCGGCAGAAGCGGGCTTCTTTCCTGGTGTCATCCTTTACCTCACCACTTGGTTCCCAAAAGCCTACATGGCTCGGATCGTCGCCGTGTTCATGGTAGCTGTACCGCTGTCTAACTTCATCGGCTCGCCGCTTTCCGCTTTGCTTCTGAAGATGGATGGGATTTTGGATTTCAGAGGTTGGCAGTGGTTGTTGATGCTTGAAGCGGCCCCAGCGGTGATCCTCGGGATCTTGGTGTTATTCATTCTTCCAAGTAACAGCAAAGAGGCCCGCTGGCTGACTCAGGAGCAGAAAGATTGGCTCGCCAATAAGCTGGAAGAAGAACGCAAGGAGCGTGAGGTCAAAGGCGATGGTAAGAAAGCCAAGCACGGCATGGGTAAGATCTGGGCGGCAATGACCAATAAGTACGTACTATTGCTTTCCGTCATCTACATGAGCATCTCGGCAACCAGTAATACCCTTTCTCTTTGGATGCCTCAGATTCTCAAAAGCTTTGGTCTCACAGAGATGGAAACTGGCTTGCTGAACATGATTCCTTTTGGGATCGGTGCGGTTTTCATGATCTATTGGGCAATTCGTGCCGACAAGATCGGTGATCGTATGTATAGCACTGCCATACCACTGGCGATCACGGGCCTGAGCTTCGCGGCTACCTTGCTGACCGATTCGCTCACCGTAACGCTGATTCTGCTCTCTATGGTGCTCATCAGTAACTTCGCGTTGAAAGGGCCTTTCTGGGCTCTCACTTCGGAAACACTGTCGCCAGCAGTTTTGGCAGTCGGAATTGCAGCCGTTAACACTCTGGGCCACATCGGAACGGGGACTCTGAATTACTTTGTCGGTGTTATTCGGCACCACACCAACAGCTTCCCACTCGCACTGTTGCCGCTGGCCTGTATGTGCTTCGTAGGGGTTATTCTGGTGTTCTTTATCGGGCATCGAAATGCTCGTGAGCTGCGAAAAGCTGAAGCGACTTTAGCTCAAGGCTAAGCTGCAGAGAGGGCCGAGCCTACTGAGGTGTGTCTCGGCCCTTCTTGGATGATCTGCATATAAAAAGCTCGTCACAATTTTTTGCGTGAGTTGCTGCAGCAGCACCTTCGTAGAAGATCCGAAAGTAGCCGATCGCGGCTTTACTAGTTTTAATCGCAGGTGCATTCGCCCCGCTAGTCGACCTCACATTACTTTAGACATGAGAGGTTGTACCCAGCCCATGAAATATTGAGGATTTGAGTAGAATGGCCAAGGCCGCTGATGTCGTTGTTCAATGCCTGGAAAACGAAGGCGTCGAGTATGTGTTCGGAATACCAGGGGAGGAGAACCTCGACCTGCTGGAGTCGCTACGCAAATCCGAAATCAAGTTAGTGCTCACCCGGCATGAACAGTCAGCAGGGTTCATGGCGGCAACTTATGGGCGGCTCACTGGCAAGACTGGTGTAAGTCTGTCGACCCTTGGCCCTGGCGCCACCAATCTTGTCACGGCGGGTGCCTATGCCTACCTAGGCGGTATGCCGATGCTGATGATCACCGGCCAGAAGCCGATCAAGAAGTCCAAGCAGGGCCGCTTCCAGATCATCGACGTCTGCGGGATGATGGATCCCATCACTAAGTACACCCATCAATTCGCTTCCGCTGACAACATTCCGGCTCGCATGCGTGAAGCTTTCCGCCTCGCTGAGGAAGAAAAGCCTGGCGCTGTGCACTTAGAGCTACCGGAGGATATCGCTGCCGAACAAACCGAAAGCTTGCCGATTCCACCAAGCCTGCATCGCCGTCCGCTCGCCGAGCACAAAGCTATTGATGCAGCAGTCAGCAAGCTGAAGGCCGCGCGTAATCCGATCCTGGTACTCGGTGCCGGCGCCAATCGCAAGATGACCGCTAAGGTTCTCAAGCAGTTGATTGACAAAATCGGTATCCCTTTCATCACGACCCAACTAGGCAAGGGTGTGGTTGATGAGCGTCACCCGCGCTTCTTGGGCAACGCTGCGTTGTCGTCCGGTGACTTCGTGCATCGTGCCGTGGAGGCAGCCGACCTAATCATCAATATCGGTCACGACGTAATCGAAAAACCGCCGTTCTTCATGGTGCATGGCGGTACCGAGGTCATTCACATCAGCTTCCGATCCGCCGAAGTCGACGCCGTCTACTTCCCGCAGATTGAGGTGATCGGTGATATCGCCAATACCATCTGGCAGATCGGTGAGGCCCTAGATACCGCTGACATTGAACACTGGGATTTCACCCGCCTGCTGAACATCCGCGAGGCCAATGAGGTTCAGATCATCGAAGGCGCTGACGACAGCCGTTTTCCGGTCTACCCGCAGCGTATCGTCGCAGATGTTCGTAGCGCACTTCCTTCCGACGGCATCGTCGCCCTTGATAACGGCATCTACAAGATTTGGTTCGCCCGTAACTACAAAGCGCACAGGCCCAACACAGTGCTGCTCGACAACGCTCTGGCAACCATGGGCGCAGGCCTCCCATCGGCCATGGCCGCCCACCTGGTTTATCCCGACCGGCCGGTTGTCGCCGTCTGCGGTGACGGTGGTTTCATGATGAACAGCCAGGAGCTGGAAACCGCCGTACGACTCGGCATGCATGTCACGGTGGTGATCTTGCGTGACGATGGCTACGGCATGATTCGCTGGAAGCAGGCCAACATGGGCTTTACCGATTTCGGTCTGGATTACGGTAATCCGGACTTCGTCAAATACGCCGAAGCCTATGGTGCCAATGGGCACCGAGTTGAAAGTGCCGAAGGCTTCCTTCCGCTGCTGAAACACTGCATCAGCACCCCGGGCGTTCACGTAATTGACTGCCCTGTGGACTACTCCGAGAATGACAGGATTCTAAACACTGAGCTTCGCACGCGTAGCGCACAGGTCTGACCAGTTTCTTTGTGATGGCCCTTCGGGGCCGCTTTCAAGTCTGAATTATTCTGAGACCTCACCATGCAACTGAAAGACGCTCAACTGTTCCGCCAGCAGGCTTTCGTCAACGGTGCCTGGGCTGATGCCGACAGCGGCCAGACCATCAAGGTGACCAATCCGGCCACGGGTGACGTGATCGGCACCGTGCCGAAGATGGGTGCGGCCGAGACCCGCCGCGCCATCGAAGCGGCCGACAAGGCGCTGCCGGCCTGGCGTGCACTGACCGCCAAGGAGCGTTCCGCCAAGCTGCGTCGCTGGTATGAGCTGATGCTGGAGAACCAGGACGACCTGGCGCGCCTGATGACCATCGAGCAGGGCAAGCCACTGGCCGAGGCCAAGGGCGAAATCGCCTACGCAGCGTCCTTCATCGAGTGGTTCGCCGAAGAAGCCAAGCGCGTCTATGGCGACACCATCCCGGGGCACCAGGCCGACAAGCGCCTGATCGTCATCAAGCAGCCGATCGGCGTTACCGCGGCCATCACGCCGTGGAACTTCCCGGCCGCGATGATCACCCGCAAGGCCGGCCCTGCGCTGGCCGCTGGTTGCACCATGGTGCTCAAGCCGGCTTCGCAGACGCCGTACTCCGCTCTGG
>NZ_JARVSV010000060.1:0-32033 GCF_030209025.1 Pseudomonas sp. MEJ086 | reverse complement strand
CAGCCCCTGTCGTCCACGGCACCGCCATGTAGGAGCCCGCTTGCGGGCGATGCGATCGTAGCCGCCATGCACTCGTGCGCCATGGCCAGCAATCGCCAGCGAGCTGGCTCCTACATTATTGGGTGAGCCCGACTATGGGAAATGGTGGTCCTCCCGACTCATGACTGCAGCGCTTTTAGAGACAAGGCCGCTGCCAGGCTTGCTCTAATCCAGGTCTGCCGGTAGGGTTGCCGCCTCGGCTAAACCTGGCCACCTGATCAGGATATCCTGTGAAACCCGTTTCTCGCGCTTTGTTGCTGTTGGCCCTCGTGGCCGCAGCGGTGAACCTGCGCCCCGGCATTACCTCGCTGGCGCCGCTTATCGAACGCATCGCTCAGGAGCTTTCCCTGAGCCGTGGCTTCATCAGCCTTACTACCGCGCTGCCGGTGCTGTGCATGGGGCTGTTGGCGCCGCTGGCTCCGCGCCTGGCGGTCAGGTTCGGTCTGGAGCGCACCATCACCCTGTGCCTGGGCATCATTACCCTGGCGTTGATGCTGCGCCTGATTGGCCATTCCAGTGTGATGCTGATCGGCAGCGCAGTGCTGATGGGAGCCTCCATTGCCATTGCCGGGCCGCTGCTGTCGGGCTTCATCAAGCGTCATTTCGTCGGGCGCATGGGGCAGGTGCTGGCCTGGTACTCCTTGAGCATGGCTATCGGCGGGGCGGTTGGCGTGGTGCTGACCATGCCGGTTACCCATCTGTTCGCCGATGACTGGAGTTACGGCCTGGCCATCTGGGCATTGCCCGCCGCCTTAGCCGTCGCCATCTGGTGGCGTCTGCCCAAGCACCGGGCCGAGCCGCTGAGCCATGAAGAAGCATCCGCCGGCTTGCCCTGGCGCGAGGCGCGGGCCTGGTTGATCGCCGGCTACTTTTCGCTGCAGGCCGGGCTGTTCTACGCGATTGCCACCTGGACAGTGGCGCGCTATCAGGAAGCCGGGCTGTCGGCAATGCACAGCAATACGCTGTTCAGCCTGGCCATGCTGATGGGCCTGCCAAGTTCCTTTCTGCTGCCCTGGTTGGTGCAGCGTGTCAGCAACCCTTATCTGCTGATGGTCGCTTGCGGTTCCATGACGCTGACCAGTCTGAGCATGATCACCTTCCTGCCTACCTTCGTCCCCGAGCTCTGGGCGCTGACCCTGGGCTTCGGCATGAGCGGATCTTTCGCCCTGTCGCTGCTGCTGCCCATCTACGAAGCGGGCTCGCCCATGGCGGTCAGCCGCTGGACGGCGATGATGCTCGGCCTGGGCTACAGCGTGGCCTGCCTCACGCCGGTGCTCAGCGGCCTGGCGCGGGACATGGCCGGTACCTACCAGGTGCCGTTCATGGTGCTGACCGGCATGGCTGCGGTGATGGTGCTGGTGGCCTGGGCGATGCGCAAGGGTCCACGTCGGCCGTAGCAGGGCGGGGAGGTGCGCAATGACCAAACCCGTCACAGGGCTCACCCGCGGAGTTCCCCTGAATCGCTCCCTGTGATAGAAGGCAGCCAGTTTTTTTGCGGAGTGACCCGTGGAATCGGAATCCATCGTCTATGGCAGCATTCGTGACTGGCCGTCGGACAGCCCATCGGAGAGCCGCTTGCGGCGTCTGCTCAACCAGCAGGTGCTGGAGGCCTTGCCTGTCGGTGATGCCTGGCCGTTTCTCGGGCGCGAGATGTTTTCCTGCTGCCAGCGGCCTGGCAGCGGTTTGTACCAGACCCAGGTCATCCATTTCGGCGCGAGCTACCAGACCATCGAATACGAATGGAAGCTCTGGGTCGCCGAGTTCGAGGCGCTGCTCAAACGCCTGTATTGGGCCAGTGCCGTGGTGCATCTGGAAACCGAGCTGAACGGCACCCACACCTTCCGCTGGGAGTCGGACACCGGCCGGCACAGCCCGCACGACGGTGGCTTGCGCGTGCGCTGCGCCTGGGAACGAGAAGGTGGCCTGCGCGGCTAGCTCCTCGGACGTCGCCCCCGGCGCGAAGGCGATTGCGGCCATTCCGCAAGACCGCGGTGCTACAACTATTCGCCGCGAGGTCGTGGCTCCTACGCCAATGCGGCATTTCCTCCGGCCGTAGGAGCGTCGCCCCCGGCGCGAAAGCGATTGCGGCCATTCCACAAGACCGCAGCGCTACAACTATTCGCCGCGAGGTCGCGGCTCCTACGCCAATGCGGCATTTCGTCCGGACGTAGGAGCGTCGCCCCCGGCGCGAAGGCGATTGCGGCCATTCCGCAAGACCGCAGCGCTATTACCATTCGCCGCGAGGTCGCAGCTCCTACGCCAATGCGGCATTTCCTCCGACCGTAGAAGCGTCGCCCCCGGCGCGAATGCGATTGCGGCCATTCCACAAGACCGAAGGGCTACAACTATTCGCCGCGAGGTCACGGCTCCTACGCCAATGCGGCATTTCCTCCGGCCGTAGGAGCGTCGCCCCCGGCGCGAAAGCGATTGCGGCCATCACCCAATCGTCGCTACTCCTCATCCTCTACCAGCCACTCCTTCGGCACATCACGCTTGAGCGCCAATTGGCATTGCTGGCTTTCCGGATCGAACACGATCACCGCTTCGCCCTTGTCCAGTGCGCGACGTACGCGGATCACCCGGGTTTCCAGCGGTGTCTCGTCACCGTTGTCGGTACCATCGCGGGTCACGAAGTCTTCGATCAGGCGGGTGAGGGTGTCTGCTTCTAGCAGATTGGCGGGGATCAGCACGGTTTTCTCCTGAGGCGCTCTCGGCCTCTTACCATCAATTGCGTTGGCTCTCTTGGACGGCGCTCGCGTTGTTTTGATCACCTCTTTCGCTGCTCGGCATGCAACATCACAGATGACTATCCCGAGCCAACCTGGCGACCAAGCAACATTCCAGCCCAGACAACGACTTACGTTCATCTGCCCGAATCTGCTGCAGTCGATTCAAGAACCGAACCACATTTTCCGAATTGGTGGTTTTTTAGACTGTTCAAAAGCTGATCAGCGTGCTACAACCATTCCATCGAGTGACATAGCCGCTTGAAAACGAAGGGAAAAGTATGACCAAGTCGGAGCTGATCGAAAGAATCGTCACCCACCAAGGACAGCTTTCAAACAAAGATGTCGAGCTGGCCATCAAGACCATGCTGGAACAGATGTCACAGGCGCTGGCGACTGGCGATCGCATCGAGATCCGTGGCTTCGGCAGTTTCTCCCTTCACTATCGGGCACCGCGGGTAGGGCGCAACCCGAAAACCGGCCAATCCGTTCGTCTGGATGGCAAGTTCGTTCCGCACTTCAAACCCGGTAAAGAACTGCGCGACCGAGTGAACGAAGAAGAGGAATGATGATGTACCCGGTGTCGCTCTAGCCTGGGTCTTTCAACGTCTTTCGCGCACCATCCCGCGTCTATGCCACCGTTATTCGGATTGGCTACGCCGTGAGCTCGCAACGAGCCAAGGCACCTCAGATCTAACTCACCCAATAATAAAGCGCCATACCGCCCTACAGCCGCCTGTGGCTTAGCCGATACTGGTAACGATGCCAGCGCATACCTTGCGATTGCAGCTCACCCTCCTATCTACAGGTTTGCATATGAACTGGTTCTACAACGCCAAGCTCGCGACCAAGCTGTACCTGGCATTCGCCCTCTGCGCCACGATCACTCTCGTTGTCGGTGCGGTAGGCAGTCAGGGGATCGGCTCACTGTCCTCCAGCCTGCAGCTGGTTTTTTCCAATAACCTCGTGTCTGTTGCCAAGACCGCCGAGGCTCGTTCCAACGCCGTTGCCCAGAACCGCGACCTGTATCGCTTGCTGGATGCGGCCACGGCTGGCGCTCCGCAATCTGAGCGAAGCGCCATCCTCACCTCCATGAAGGAGAACCGCCAGACCAGTGAACGTGCCTTCGCTACGTACCGCGCCACGCCTCTGGCTGACGACGAACGAGCCGCTGGCGACCGCATGGACAAGAGTTGGCCCGCCTATCAGGCACTCGTCGAGCGCGCGTTGGCGCTGATCGAGAGTGGCGACTTCGATGCGGCCAGGCTGCTGATTGCCGGTGACGTGTCACAGGCCTACCGCACAGTCATCGATGAAATGGGCATCATGGTGGAGTCCAACAACCGCCAGATCGGCGAAGGTGCCGAAGATGCTCGGCAGAGGGAGGCGGCCGCCAAGCTCAACCTGTATATCGGCATCGGCCTGGCGTTTCTCGCTGCCTTCCTGCTGGGCATGTTCATCAGCCGGGTGATCAGCGCGCCTATCACCTTGGCGGTGCGCAACGCCGAGCGCATTGCCGGCGGCGATCTGACCCACACCATCGCCAGCGGTCATCGCGACGAGGTCGGCCAGTTGCTGACAGCGCTCGGTGCGATGCAAGGTGGCCTCAAAGGCACCATTCAGCAGATTGCCAGCGCAGCCGATCAGCTGGCTTCGGCTGCCGAAGAGCTCAACGTGGTGACCGAGGAGAGCAGCCGAGGGCTGGTTCGCCAAAACGACGAAATCCAGCTTGCCGCCACGGCTGTAACCGAGATGAGCGCAGCCGTCGAGGAAGTCGCCCGCAACGCCACCTCGACCTCCGAAGCATCCAGGCTGACCAGCCAGGAAGCCGCCAGCGGCCGCGACCAGGCGCGCGAGGCCGTCAAGGCGATCACCAGCGTTAACAGCGAGATTGGCCATTCGACCGTCATCGTCGACGAGCTGGCCGGTAGCGTTCGCGATATCGCCAAGGTGCTCGATGTCATTCGCGGTATCGCCGAACAGACTAACCTGCTGGCTCTCAACGCGGCCATCGAAGCTGCACGAGCGGGAGAGCAGGGCCGGGGCTTTGCGGTAGTGGCCGACGAAGTGAGAGCGCTGGCTGCGCGCACCCAGGCATCCACCGGTGAAATCGAGTCGATGATTACCAGTGTTCAGTCACGCGCCGACGATGCAGTGAAAGCGATGGGCAATAGCAGAACCCTGGCCAACAGCACGCAAGAGCTGGCCAAGGCCACCGGTGAGTCCCTCGAGCGAATCGCCCATAACATCGCCGAGATCAACGACCGCAACATGCTGATCGCCACGGCATCCGAAGAACAGGCCAACGTCGCCCGGGAAGTGGACCGCAATCTGGTCAACATCCAGGACCTGTCGACCCAGACCTCGGCAGGTGCCCATCAGACCAGCGCTTCCAGCCAGGAGCTGTCGCGCCTTGCCATCTCGTTCAACAACCTGGTGAGCACCTTCAAGCTTTAAGGCGCTCGCCAGTCAGGGCCGTCGGCGGCGCAATGCCGCTGATCGCCCTGGCACCCGTTTTCGTAGCCTGGGTTGATCCCTGCCTTCAGCGTCGGCCGCACGCAAGAGATGCTCTACGAGCTGGAAGGCATCATCCACAGCAAGAAACTGCATACTACAGCCGTACCAGAAACCTTTGTGGGAGCGGGCCATGCCCGCGAAGCTTTCAAAACTGCACCAAATGACCCTGCTGAAATCGACTGGCCACGCCTGCCCATCATCCTGGATTCAGCCTTGGCAAGCCGCGCCAGACCCGCCATCGTCATCGCTGGCAACGGCATGTGCTCCAGCGGCCGTATCGTCAACTACCTCAAGGCCATGCTCGGCGACCCGCGACACGACGTGCTGTTCGTCGGCTACCAGGCCAGGGGAACGCCGGGCCACGCCATACAACGCTTCGGGCCGAAGAAGGGATATGTGGATATCGACCTCCAGCATCGGCGGGTAGTCGGCGCATTCCGATCATGCGGGGTTGGTCGGGTTCGTGACCGGGATGGAACAGTGGCCCGGGGAGATTCGGTTGGTGCATGGGGAGGAGGGGGCCAAAGCCGCGTTGCGGCAAGCGCTGCTTGCTGTATATGCCCGCGAGGGGTTGTCAGTCGTTATCACTGACCCGATAGACCCATAGCCTCGGTTAGCCGAGGGGCATCCGGGATCCCCTTGAGGCGAGCCTATTCTGTCGCTCGTTTCGAATAAAATGCGTGTTCTGACCTCGAAACGGAACATGAGCCCCGATGACCGCTATATCCGCAACTGCGCAAGGCACACCAGCTAGCGATCCTTCACCCAAGTCGAAACTGGAGCGTGTGCTAGCCCACTGGGGCGCAATTGCCTGGTTGCTCAGTTTGTTTGGATTACTGGCGGGGTTCGCGAGCCTGTTCTGTTACACCCATGCAATTGGCCGTATTGATCTCTTTCAGGCCGCTGCGGCGAATCAATCGATGCTGCTCGTTTGGTTGGCCTGGGTAGGGCTGATGTCGGTCGCCTTCATGCTTATCATGGCGAGCGCTGCCGTGTTACTCGCCTTGGCGGTCTCGATGCTCAACACTCATCACCGCTTGCAGCGCCGAGCGATCAATTCGCTGCTGTTCATCGTCTCGGCCGGGTATGCCTGTTTCGGTGGTCTGATTCTTTGGGCATCCGATTGGGGGGTTGAGTGGGTGGCGGTGGCGGTCTGTCTGGTCACTGCCCTGGCGACCACGCTGTTCTACTTCCTTAATCCCAACCTGCACATTCCGGTCGTGCTCTCCGCGCTCAGGCCGAAAAAAGGCAAAGCGGCATCGCCCTGGGCTCTGCTCTTCTTCCTGTTCCTGGCTTTGCTGGGCACGGTAGTGGCAGGTGTTTTCCCCGCGCAAATGGTGCTCATGGCTTACCGAGGAGAAGACACCCCCGATGCCGTGGGACAACTTATGCTGATTGCGGTGCTTTCGATGATTCTTGCGTTGCTGCCCGTGTGGGTGTTCTACAAGGCGCGTGGTGATCTTGCCCGCCGCTGGCAGTTATGCGTGGCTAGCCTGGTCGCTGCGCTAATGGTGTACCTCGTTCTGTCGCCAGCCACGCTAGGCATCATCACCTATGCTGCGGCGAGCTCCATGGGCATGCGTGATAATCAGGTACGGGCCTATATGCTCACCGACACGTATGTGCTTGGTGAACTGGATTCGAGCGAATGGTCGGTCGAGGCCAGGCAGAAAGGCTCCGCCAGAATCGAAGCCTTCAAGCTGTTCGGTTTTGGCAATGTGTTATTGCTTTGCCCGGAAAGCCTGGTAAAAACCGAACTCAAGCATTGGCCGCAGCGCTCCGCGCGATGCCTGCTCACGAGCGCCACCCTGGCGCGAGTGTTACCCCAGTGACGGCTTAGGGCGCGCCTAAAGACCCGCCTCGGCGCATGCTGAGGATCCGCGCGAGGTAGCTTGTGACGGACATGGTGGTGGGGGAGCGCCAAAAGGCATTGGTCAGAGCATTCGAGGGTTCATACGTAAAACGGCAATAAATTGTAGATATAAAATTCACATGAGAAAGAGCCGTGCTATAAGCAGCCAAAGGCTGACCTCGCCAGCCGTTCGTCCGAATGCAAGCCGCCGATCAACTGCAACTCAAGCTCTGAGGATATGAACGAGCGTGGACAATCGGCTTGTTCAGAGGCAGGTTGCCGCCAACCGTGAAGAGCAGTCGTTGGAAAAATGCGCTTTTCACTGAGATTTTCATCACAACCATGACGAAATCCACAAACAAAATTGGGTAGAATGCCGCGCTCGACAGATTCTGTTCGCTGGTAGTGGTACCGCTAATAGAAACTTCAGCTCGGCGGCAGGTGTATGGCATCTGCGCTACCGGGTGTCGGCCGATGGTGAAAATCACAGCCCGCGCTACGCACGTGGGTTCAATAGGACTGCAGTGACGGCAATGGTTTTGCCGGATCCCGGAAAACGATGCCTGAATCGATCAAGAAATCATTGCGTTCGCTAAAGCTCTTCAAGCTTAGCCGCCCCCTTCGCGCAGCCTCTGCCCGCCTGGTTATCGACCAGCTTGGCTACGGGGCCATGCCATGCAACCAGAAAAAAGACTCCATTTCCGCCATGAAACAGCTGGACGTTATGCGCCATGCCTGTTGAGTGCCTGTTGCCCCTATTACCCCCGAACTGCCCATGGCCCGCTGGCGCTGTGAGCTGGGGTGTGGACATTCATTTTCCAATCGCTTTGAAACAGGATGACTGAGCCCATGTCGCAAGCCCCAAACGTCCGCCCGCAGAACGATGACATCGATCTCGGCGAGCTAATGCGCGCACTGTGGGAGCGCAAGAAGCTGATCATCGGTGTCGCTGCCGTGGTCACCCTATTGGCAGTTGCTTATGCGCTGTTGGCTACCAAGTACTATCGCACCCAGAGCATCCTGCGCCCGGTTGCGATGAATGTATTGGATGAGCTCAATGCATCCGGCCTCTACGAATTGACGCCTGAAGAGGCGCTGCAGCGAGTCGGTGCGGGGATCAGCTCCTACGAGTATCGGCTCGAGTACTTCAATGCCAATCAGGAGCTATTTGGGCCAGATGCTATGAGTGATGGGCAGACCGCTGAGCAGGCGATGAACCAAATCATCGAAGACTTTGAAATACTGCGGCCTGACCCTAATCGCCCCGACGGTGGTTTTTCCTATATAGGGCTCGCTTATACCTACCCATGGGGTGTGAAAGGTGCCGATATCGTCAATGGGCTGATCCAGTACGTGATCCAGCAAGAGCGTACTGCCCTCGCTGAAGACGTGGAAGTGATCATCCGTAACCGCTTGGCCAAGCTGGAGCAGCGTATGGCAGCCGAGCGTGCTGCCTACCAGGCAGACAAGCAAGCGAAGATTGCATCGCTTTCGGAGGCTGATGCTCTCAAGCGAGCTCAGCTGCAGGACGAACTGAACTCTTTGCGCAAGCAACTCCGTACTCGTCGTGATGACCGAATCGCACAACTAAATGAAGCTGTCATGATCGCGAAGTCGCTGGGCATCGAGAAGCCGAGTACGCCATCCACCCTTTCTGATAGCGCACCAGTGTCTGGCTCTGGCAATGTCATCCGCACGGAGGTCAATAACCAGCAGATCCCTCTCTATTTCATGGGCACTGAGGCGCTCGAAGCAGAGCGCGATGCGCTACAAAAGCGCCGCTCGGATGAGTTTACCGAGCCCCGTGTTGCAAAGCTCCAAGCCGACTTACGGTTGCTTGAGCAGAATCGCGAAGTTGAACTCCTCAAACAGCGCGCTGATGAGGATGTATATATCGAGAACTATGCGAAATGGAATCAGGAGGCTGCGGAGCTCAAGGGTCTCAATCTGAACCTTAATGCCTTGCAATTGGTGAACATCGATAGGCAAGCGATATATCCACGCTCTGCCATCAAGCCTAAGAGGATTTTGGTGGTGGCGCTAGGTGCTGTATTGGGCACCATGTTGGGTCTATTCATTGCGCTGATGAGCGTTTTGACCAGTAAGCCTAAAACGCACTCTCGTTTTAGCGACGCCGGTTAATTTTTATATCTATATTCTATAAGTATCTGGAGTGTTACATGACGTCAGCTATCAAGCAGACAAGCGTTGCCAAGTTCAAGAGCAGGGAGGCCCTGATTGGTATTGTCGGTCTTGGCTACGTAGGGTTGCCGCTTATGTTGCGCTACAACGCAATTGGATTCCGCGTTTTAGGTATCGATATCGATGTCAATAAGGTCGATACGCTCAATGCTGGCGGGAGTTATATTGAGCACATTCCCGCTCAAAAAGTAGCTTCCGCACGTTCTTCGGGATTCGAAGCGACAACGGATTTTCAGCGCGTCAGTGAGTGCGACGCTTTGATTCTATGCGTACCGACACCGCTAAATAAGTATCGCGAGCCGGACATGAGCTTCGTTATAAATACTACTGACGCGATCAAACCCTACCTACGTGAGGGGCAGGTTGTGTCATTGGAAAGCACCACTTATCCTGGCACCACCGAGGAGGAGCTGCTGCCACGTGTCGAGCATGCAGGGCTGAAAGTCGGTGAGAATATCTTCTTGGTCTACTCGCCAGAGCGTGAAGACCCAGGCAATCCCAATTTTGAAACACGCACCATTCCGAAGGTAATTGGTGGTCATACGCCTGCCTGTCTCGACGTAGGTGTTGCGCTCTATGAGCAGGCCATCGACAAAGTCGTGTCCGTCAGCTCCACTAAAGCTGCAGAAATGACCAAGCTGCTCGAAAATATCCACCGTGCGGTAAATATTGGCCTAGTAAATGAGATGAAGATCGTCGCTGATCGCATGGGTATCGATATCTTCGAAGTTGTTGACGCAGCAGCAACCAAGCCATTCGGGTTCACTCCTTACTATCCTGGCCCAGGGCTTGGCGGACACTGCATCCCAATCGATCCTTTCTACCTGACCTGGAAGGCTCGCGAGTATGGCCTGCACACCCGTTTCATCGAACTGTCGGGTGAGGTCAACCAAGCTATGCCTGAATATGTCGTCACCAAGCTGATGGATGGCCTGAACGACGCGGGTAAACCGCTTAAAGGCAGTAATGTGCTCGTACTTGGTATCGCCTACAAGAAGAACGTAGACGATATGCGTGAGTCGCCCTCGGTGGAGATCATGGAGTTGATCGAGGCGAAAGGATGTCGAGTCGCATATAGCGATCCACATGTGCCTAAATTTCCTAAAATGCGTGAGCATAATTTCGATTTGTCTAGCGAGCCGCTTACCGCCGAGAACCTCCAGCGCTTTGACGCAGTTATTCTCGCCACTGATCATGATAAGTTTGATTACGATTTGATCAGTCGGCATGCGAAGTTGATAGTCGATAGCCGCGGTAAGTACCGTGCGCCTGCTGCCAACGTAATCAAAGCTTAAGTGGGGGAGGTCATTTTGAAACGATTTGCACTTATCGGCGCCGCTGGTTATATCGCTCCTCGCCATATGCGAGCTATCAAGGATACGGGTAACGAGTTGGTCTCCGCTTATGACATCAATGACTCTGTCGGGATCATCGACAGCCTGTCGCCTCAGAGCGAGTTCTTCACTGAGTTTGAACGTTTCGCCGAGCATGCCAACCGCATCAAGCGAGATCCGGCCACGGCTCTTGATTATGTCGCAGTCTGTTCGCCCAACTACTTGCATCACGCGCATATCGCCGCCGGTCTGCGGCTGGGATGTGATGTTATTTGCGAGAAGCCGCTGGTACCTACGCCTGAAGTGCTGGATGAGCTGTCCCGCGTAGAGAAGGAGACCGGCAAGCGTGTTTACAACATTCTGCAGTTGCGGCATCACCAAGCAATTTTGAGCCTAAAGGAAAAGGTTGCCAGCGAAAATCGCGAGGCCAAGTACGATGTCGAGCTAACTTACATCACGTCCCGCGGCAAATGGTATATGGAGAGTTGGAAGGGGGATCCGCGCAAATCATACGGTGTCGCTACGAACATAGGTGTGCACTTTTACGACATGCTGCATTTCATCTTCGGCAAGCTGCAGCGCAATGTATTGCATTACGCTAACGACTACAAAGCGGCTGGCTACCTCGAATATGAGAAAGCACGTGTGCGCTGGTTCCTGTCCATCGACGCTGATGATTTGCCAGAAAGCGTGAAGGGTAAGAAGCCGACCTATCGATCGATCACCGTGGACGGCGATGAAATCGAGTTTTCTGAAGGCTTCACCGACCTACATACCATCAGCTATCAGGAAATTTTGGCGGGTCGCGGTTACGGAATTGAGGACGCCAGGCATTGTGTTCAGACAGTCGATACCATTCGCTCTGCCACTGCAGTTACTGCAGTGAATGGAGAGGGGCATCCCTTTCTCGGTTGTTTGAATTGACACTGATCTCACGGGCTATTTCCGATGTTTAAAACCAAGACAATCAGCCGCTCTTCTGCGCGCGATGTTCGGCGCGATGTTCAGGGGCTTCGTGCATTGGCGGTGCTGGCTGTCTTGGTGTTCCATATCGAAAAGGATTGGCTGCCTTCAGGCTTTACCGGCGTTGATATGTTTCTGGTCATATCCGGCTTCATCATCACGTCAATGTTGTTGAAGCAAGGCGATGCTGTCGATTGGAAGCTGTTCTACTGGGCACGCGTACGCAGAATTGTGCCGGCCTATCTGGTCATGCTGACCTTGGTCACCTTATTGGCAGCCTGGATGTTTCTGCCTCCTGACTTCGATATATACCAAGACAGCCTAGGTTCCGCTCTGGGCTTCTACAGCAATTTTTATTTTTCAGATTTCGGTAGTTATTTCGCGCCTGCAAGCCATGAACTGCCTCTGTTGCATACGTGGTCCTTGGCCATCGAGATGCAGTTCTATTTATTCTTTCCACTCTTTTTTGGTTTGACTCCCGTCCGCTACCGAGCGCTAGCTCTAGCGTTTTTAATAGTCGTCACGTTAGGGTACTCGCAGTACCAGCTTTTAGCAGATCAAGCCACGCACGCTTATTTTTCATCTATTGGCCGGGCCGGCGAGTTTTTGATCGGGGCTTTGCTGGCGGTCTTATCGCTGGGGCGAAGTTGGTCTATTGCTTTAGCCACCGCTGCTGGTGGAGTAGGTCTTGTTCTGCTCATCGCGGGCTTCACCGTAGTCGACCAAGGCAGATTTCCCGGCCTCTGGGCGCTATTACCTTGTCTAGGCACAGCTCTCTTGATCGCCGCACGCAACGGCTGGATCAATATTCTATTGTCTCACCGTGCCGCTGTTTGGGTCGGTGGCTTGTCGTATTCCATCTATTTGTGGCATTGGCCGCTACTGGCCATTTATCGTTACTACACCGGTGCCTACGAGCTGACTTGGCAGGCAACCGCTTCGATCGTGTCACTGACATTGATCCTCTCTGTAATTTCGTTGCGCTGGATAGAGACGCCTGCAAGACGTTTGAAGTTGACGCCGTCGGGCTTTGGCATCGCCGCTGCGATGGTGTCAGTGTGCGCACTAGCCATGTTGGCTTCGCCGCACCTGGGTTCTGGATCGCAAGCGGAAGTTCCCACAGCGATGGCTCGCTATGCAAAACCAGAGGAAATCTGCCACGGACGCTTGGTGGGCAACTGTGTGCGAGGAGATAAGGGTCTCCCTCCAGAGGCGCTGGTAATTGGTGATAGCCATGGGGCACAGCTCAATTACTTCTTCGATGTGGCAGGCCAGGCCGAAGGCTTTTCCGTGAAGCTAATCACTGGCAGCAGTTGTGTGCCTGTACCTGATTTCGATGTCGAACGTATTCCTGATTACGCTCAAGAAGATTGCCGAAATCAGATCAAGGCTGTGCAGCAAGCGCTGAGCGATTTCAAGGTGATCGTGTTGGTAGGGAAGTGGCGTTGGCATTTCGGCAGCGAACGGTTTCTAGGCGCGATCTCATCGTTCGTGAGCAGTTCGCTTGCTTCAGGCAAGAAGGTCATCGTCCTTGCTCAGATCCCGATGTTTGATGGCAATCTCTTGAGGGCGCGTCATTTCGAAGCGTTAGGTCTACCTGCCGCTGTCCACCAAGATCCTGAATGGAAAAATGCAAATCTAAGGATCAAGGAACTCATCACGAAGTATCCTGGCGCTCAGTTTGTCGATTACTCCGCCTCTGCCTTTTTCGCGAACGCGCCATTCGATCACGGCGAGTTGATCTATATGGACGCGCATCATCTTAATGAAATAGGTGCCAAACACTACGGACGCTACGCAGCGCCGGAGTTGGCCCGTCTACTTGGTGATCACTGATCAATATGGCCTACTACAAGCATCCTTCCGCGATCGTCGATGACGGCGCACAGATTGGCAATGATTCACGGGTATGGCATTTCGTCCATGTGTGCCCTGGAGCTCGCATTGGTGCTGGCGTTTCGCTGGGCCAGAATGTATTCGTTGGCAATAAGGTAGTGATCGCCGACAACTGCAAGATCCAGAATAACGTGTCGGTTTACGACAACGTGACTTTGGAGGAGGGCGTTTTTTGCGGCCCCAGTATGGTGTTCACCAACGTTTATAACCCTCGTTCACTGATAGAGCGAAAAAGCGAGTATCGCGACACGCTGGTGAAAAAGGGCGCAACCCTTGGTGCCAATTGCACCATCGTTTGTGGCGTGACGATTGGCGAATTCGCTTTCATTGGTGCTGGTGCGGTAATCAATAAGGATGTACCCAGCTACGCCTTGATGGTGGGCGTACCTGCGCGACAAATTGGTTGGATGAGTGAATACGGCGAGCAATTGGCGTTGCCCCTCAGTGGAGAGGGGGTCGCCACCTGCGAACATAGCGGCGCCCGGTACATACTTAACGGCAATGTTCTTTCCAAGGAAACCCAGCAATGATCGACTTCATCGACCTCAAGGCGCAGCAAGCGTTGATCAAGGACAAGATCGACGCTGGAATCCAGCGCGTACTCGACCATGGGCAATACATCCTTGGCCCTGAGGTCGCTGAATTGGAAGAGCGGCTGGCGAACTTCGTCGGCGCCAGGTATTGCATTACTGTGGCCAATGGCACCGATGCTCTGCAGATTGCCCAGATGGCCCTGGGCATAGGCCCTGGCGATGAAGTGATCACACCAGGATTTACCTATATCGCCACGGCTGAAACCGTAGCGCTGCTGGGAGCCAAACCGGTTTACGTCGATGTTTGTGCGCGCACCTACAATCTGGATCCGCAGTTGTTGGAGGCAGCCATCACGCCCCGTACCAAAGCGATCATCCCTGTGTCGTTATATGGCCAATGTGCTGATTTCGACGCTATCAATGCAATTGCCAAGGGGTATGGCATTCCCGTTATAGAAGATGCCGCGCAGAGCTTTGGCGCCACCTATAAAGGACGGCGTTCATGCAACCTATCTACTATCGCTTGCACGAGCTTTTTCCCGAGCAAACCATTGGGCTGTTATGGTGATGGCGGAGCGATATTCACCAATGATGACGAGCTTGCCAAGGTACTTCGACAAATAGCACGACACGGCCAGGATCGCCGTTATCACCATATCCGAGTTGGGGTGAATAGTCGACTGGACACGCTACAGGCGGCTATTTTGCTGCCTAAACTAGAAATTTTTCAGAATGAATTAACTGCTCGGCTGAATGTGGCGACTTGTTATAATGAGCTATTGGCTAAGCAGCAGATAAAAACACCCTTTATCGAACCACATAACGTCAGTGCCTATGCCCAATACACGATATGTGTAGGCAATCGCGATAACTTGCAGCAGCACCTTAAGGCCCAAGGTATACCAACCGCTGTGCATTATCCCATACCATTGAATAAGCAGCCTGCTGTTGCTGACGACAAAACTCTTCCTATAGGTGACTCGATTTCTCAACAGGTAGTCAGTTTACCGATGCATCCTTATCTTGATCACTCGCAAGTCAAGGATATCGTTTCCGCGATCGGGCATTGTGCTTGATGAAGTTCGTGTTGAAGCCGGATCAGGTTACCAAGGCTGCTGGTTTACTGGTAGGTGGGACTGCTCTGGGTCAGGTTGTGTTGCTCTTGGCGCTTCCTGTTCTTACACGACTATATTCCCCAGAAAATTTTAATGTCCTTGCTATATATGTTGCCATAATCGGTATTTTTTCCGGTGCTATCTGTCTGAGATTTGATATTGCGATTTCCTTACCCGAGTCCTCTGGTGATGCATGGCGATTAATGATCTTAGGTATCGTTTGCGCCGCGATATTTTCGTCGTTTATTGCTGTTGGCTTATCGTTTTTGCTTTGGGGTTTTGCCATCAACGTGGGCATCGAATCTAATGTCTTTTCTGCATTAGTTGGCTTGGGGCTTTTCTCAATGGGTGCGTTCAATAGCCTCCAAATGTGGTATGTGAGAGAGAAAAAGTTTTTATCTATATCCTTCGTGAAATTCTCACAGTCCATCGTTGTTGTATCTATCCAGATAGGTGCGGGTATTTGGCTTGCTACAGCTGCAGGGCTACTTTGGGGGCAATTAGCGAGTGGGGTTGTAGGGGCTTTTGCTTTCATTATTTTGTTGAGAAAAGACCCAGGAAATTTTTGTGGTTTGTCTTTTCAGGATGTAAGACGTTTTTTTCAAATATACGGGCGGTTTCCCAGGTACTCTGTTTTTGAGTCTCTAGCAAATGAAGCTGCCTCTCAATTGCCGCTGCTTTTAATAGCCTTCTTATTAGGAGGCTCTGAGGCTGGTTATTTAATGCTTGCTATGAGAGTTCTTCAGGCCCCAATCGCTCTGTTGGGAAACGCTATTTCTCAAGTTTATCTATCCCAAGCGCCGCTGAGTGAGCGTAAAGGAGAGCTGGCTACTTTATCAAAAAGTATGCTTGCTAAACTTGCGAAAGTTGGTGTTGGGCCGTTGCTGTTTGCTGCTATAGTTGCCCCGACAGTCTTCCCCATTGTATTCGGTAGCGAATGGCAACGCGCCGGGGAGCTTGTTGGGTGGATGACGCCGTGGTTTATTTTTCAGCTCCTAGTGTCGCCTATCTCCATGAGCTTGCATGTGAAGGGTAAGCAGGACATCGCTCTCTACTTGCAATTAGCAGCATTGCTGATGCGAGTATCTGCTGTTTTGCTATTTTACTTCATCTTCAAGGATTTTATGGTGGAGGCTTATGCCCTGAGTGGCTTGGTTTCCTATTTGCTATATTTTTTGGTGGTTCTTAATGTGCTGGGGGTGCCTATAAAACATTCGATCGATTTGTTTGCGGAAGTGTCTGTTTACGTTTTTCCGTTCATTTGTCTCGCTTTTGTATTTCTTTGGGTGGTAGGACTTTTTATTTAGGTCTCTCGCTATTGGTCTTACCTGGTTCGAATGGGAAGTGAGCTGGTGAATAAACTGCTAGATAAAATTTTTTCTGCTCATACCTCATGGGTTCTATTTTTCGTAACCTGTTTTTTTTACTACGGACTGCTGTCTCTTTTTCTTGGTTTAAGTGTGCGTGAGGGGCATAGTTTCCTTTTTCTGTCCATCATTGCTTTCTGCGGATGTATAGGGATTGCGATTGGGAGAGCATTCCCTCTCCCAGATTATTTTGTTCATGGTGGTCTCCGGCGTATTGTTGTTAGCTCAACAGCGCTACACGGTACGATATGGAGTTTTTTTTTACTGTATTCCGCTTATGCAGTTTTAACGGCAGATGCCGTTCCTTTGATTTCGATGTTGACAGGAGCAGATGAACTCACTCTGAATGAACAGAGAGGCGGATTCCTGAAAGCACGTACAGGCTACGAGTCAGCATTAATTTACATAAGTACAGTCTTTGTTAGTGTCCTGCTTCCGTTTAGTTTGTCAAGTCTCTTTTTGAGGAAGAGCAAGTGGCGGTTTTTGTGTTTTTTTATATTCTTTCTGTACTCAGTAAGCTTTATGCAAAAAGCGCTTTTTCTGAACGTTGTCTTACCTTTGCTGTATGTATTTTGGTACTTGAAGATCCTCGACTTTCGTAAAATGGTATTTTTCTCTTTTGGTGCTTTTGGATTGCTGTTTTTTCTTGTTGCTGCCAGTGTGAGCGCACAAGGAAACCAGGGGGCATTCGACTTAAATAGTTTTTTTAGCGCATCATACAGTGCTAAAAGCGGAGTGGATTACCTGGTGTGGAGGATTGTAGGGGTTCCACTCTTTTCTGCTTCCGATACCCTGCACGTTTTTTTCACTCAGTTTTCCGGTGACCATTTATTCGGAGCGACAAGCTCATTTTTCTCCAGCTTATTTTTCTTGGAGCGTGTTAATTTAGAGCGAATCGTTTTTGCTTATCAATGGTCTTGGAACGAGACTGCAAATACGAATTCCTTTTATGTGGTTGACTCCTACGTAAATTTCGGGCTTATAGGTGTCGTTGGCTATTCCTTCGTGGTTGGTCAGATATTTCGTCTTTTTGCTGTTTCTGATAATGAGGCATTCAAGTCTATTTGGCCGGTTTTCTGTATAAATATATTTAATGGTTCATTGGTTCCGACTCTGCTTGGAAATGGATTTTTACTCTTGTTTTTAATTGTTATTTTGCTTAAGGAGCGATAGCGATGTATTTTCATGGCGTAAGTGTCGTCATCGCAGCGAAAGATGAGGCTCTCCATGTGAGAGAGGCAGTTTCGAGTATATTGAACCAGTCAGATGTAGATTTTGAATTAATCTTTGTTGATGATGGTTCTAAGGATAGTACTTATTCAATCGTCTGTGAGATGGCGGCAAGTGATTCGAGATTAAAGGTTTTAAAAAATCCTGGTGCGGGTAAGTGCTCCGCATTTAACTACGGCGTCTCAATGGCGACGGGATCGTTTGTATGTATTTTTGCGGGGGATGATTTGATGCCTCCAGGGAGTTTGAGTCAGCGCTTCAAAGCTGTAAGCGCCTATTCCCCGAGTCTTCCAGTTGTTGGGCTCTGCAAGCTTAAAACGATTTCTGAAGATAAAAAATTTGATGGGCAGATTGTGCCAAAAGCGACCGGGGTTGGTGGGTTTACGGGGGTTTCTTATCTAATGTCTAGGCCTGTGCTTGACAAAATTTTTCCGGTTCCTGAGTCGTTGCCCAATGAAGATACATGGATGGAGGTCGCAGTTAGGTACATGCCGGGTTGGACTATAGTCCATTCGGATGTTATTGGATGCCATTGGCGTGTCCATTCGGGCAATAGCATTAATATGCAGCTTTCATTCTCTGAGTATAATAGGCGTTTAACTCCACGTATGAGCGCTTTCGAGAGGTTCTACGATAAGCATCGTGCTGATTTAGACCGGAATGGAATCGCTTTTCTTAAGTCAAGAATAGAGTGCGAGCATGCGCGTGCCTCGGGAAGTGTTTTAGGGGTTTTAACTAGTTCTGCTCCGCTGGTCGACAGGCTGAGAGCTTTATCAGCAACGAATTCTTTTTTCTATGAGTTGCGGCGACGGTTGTTTAAGCTGCTCTCGGGGTTTTGATTGGAGGTGGTTATGGCGTATCAAATTTGTACGTCTTGTATTATGGATAGCACAGATCCAGGTATTAAGTTTGATGCCAGCGGGGTTTGTGACTTCTGCAACAATTTCAAATCCGAAATCGCTCCCAACTGGCATCCCGATGCGCGGGGCGAGGCTGATCTTGCAGCACTCGCTACGAAAATCAAGAAGCAGGGTGAGGGCAAGGATTTCGACTGCATCATTGGCTTGAGTGGCGGCCTGGATAGTTCTTACGCGGCTTATATAGCGAAGGAAAAGATGGGGCTGCGCCCATTGCTTTTCCACGTGGATGCGGGCTGGAATACCGACCAGGCCGTAGGCAACATTGAGAAGCTGGTAGATGGCCTTGGTCTGGATCTCTACACCGAAGTCATCAACTGGGAGGAGATGAAGGATCTGCAGGTGGCATTCCTGCGTTCGCAGATTGCAGACCAGGATCTACCCCAGGATGCCGCCTTTTTTTCCGGCTTGTATAAGTTCGCACGCAAGCATGGCATCAAGTATGTATTGACCGGTGGCAACTATTCGACCGAGTGCTGTCGCGAGCCTGAAGAGTGGGGCGGCTATCCGGGCATCGACAAGACGTTGTTCGCGGACGTCCACAAGCGCTTCGGCAAGCGTCCGCTCAAGACCTTCCCGCTGGTCGATATCATGACCTACAAGATCCTCTACCAGCGAGTGCTGGGCATGGAGATCGTCAAGCCGCTGAATCTGGTGCCGTACGTCAAGAAAGAGGCTGAAGCCGAGCTCGAACGCCGTTTCGGTTGGCAGAAGTTCCAGCACAAGCACCACGAGTCCCGCTTCACGCGCTTCTACGAAGACTACTGGATGCCGCGCAAATTCGGTTATGAGAAGCGCCGCGCGCATTTCTCCAGCCTGATCATGACCGGGCAAATGACTCGTGACCAAGCTCTGGAGCGTATTGCCAAGCCGGAGATGGATGAGCAGTTCCTGAAAACTGAATTCGAGTTCGTGGCCAACAAATTGGGGCTGTCGGTCGCGGAATTGCAGGCGATTTTCGAGGGAGAAAACAAAACGTATAAGGATTACAAGAACAAGCGCTTTCTAATCGGTATCGGTTCGCGTGTAATGAGCGCCCTCGGATTGGAGAGAAGGCTTTTCAGATGATCACCATCATCGACTACGGTCTGGGTAATATTCAGGCCTTCGTAAACGTCTACAAGCGACTGCATATACCGGTCACGGTAGCGACCAATGCTGATCAGCTGACCGGTGCCAGCAAGCTGATCCTGCCCGGCGTGGGCGCATTTGACCATGCGATGCAGCGCCTGAACGCGTCAGGCATGCGGCAGACGCTCGATGACATGATTCTTGGCCAGGGCATTCCTGTGCTAGGCATTTGCGTAGGCATGCAAATGCTCGCCGAATCCAGTGACGAGGGTGTGCTACCTGGTTTGGGCTGGATCCCGGGTCGAGTGCGCAACTTCCATTCGGTACCTGAATCGAGCGAGCTGGCATTGCCCCACATGGGCTGGAATGATGTACAGCCTGCTCCTGGCAGCCCTCTGTTCAAGGGCCAACAGGAAAGCTGGTTGTTCTATTTCCTTCACTCGTACTTTTTCGAGTGCACTGAGCCTGCGCATATCGCTGCGACTGCGACTTATGGTGCCAGTTTCAGTTGTTCCGTTGCCTCGAACAACGTGTATGGGGTGCAGTTCCATCCCGAGAAGAGCCACCACTGCGGTGTCGACTTGCTGAAGAACTTCGCGGAATTGTGAAATGTTGAGACCACGTATCATCCCTTGCTTGTTGATCCAGGATAGCGGTCTGGTCAAGACCGTGCGATTCAAGGATCCCAAATACGTCGGCGATCCGATCAATGCCGTGAAGATCTTCAATGAGAAGGAAGCGGACGAACTCATCGTCATCGATATCGATGCCAGTGCCCATGATCGTGAGCCGGACTATCAGCAGATCGCCCACCTTGCGTCGGAGTGCAGAATGCCGCTTTGCTACGGTGGCGGCGTGCGCACTGCCGAGCAGGCCAAGCGCATCATTGCGCTAGGTGTCGAGAAGGTAGCCATCAGCTCCGCTGCGCTGGCCAACCCCGGCCTGATCAGTGAAATCGCCGCTGAGATCGGTCGCCAAAGTGTTGTCGTGGTGCTTGATCACAAGCAGCGGTTGCTGGGCAAGACCCAGGACGTCTGGACGCACAATGGCACTCGCAACACAAAACGCAGCGTCGTCGATGTGGCCTTGGAGATGGAAAAGCTCGGGGCGGGCGAAATCGTCATCAACTCCATCGATAACGACGGAAAGATGAAAGGCTATGACTTAGCGCTGGCTGCTCACTTGCGTGAGGTGCTGACCGTGCCACTCACGGTGCTGGGCGGGGGAGGTAGCCTCGACGATATGCACAAGGTGGTCGCTGTCTGCGGGGTTGTGGGCGTCGCTGCAGGTAGTTTTTTCGTGTTCAAAGGCCCTTATCGTGCGGTGCTGATCAGCTACCCCACCGCACAGCAGAAACGTGACTCTATTTATTCAGCCCTGCAAGGCCGCCGCTAGGCTGCTTCGCATTCAGATCTCAGGATTGCATATGTTCAATGGAAAGAAACTGCTCATTTCCGGTGGTACGGGCTCCTTCGGTAATGCCGTGCTCAAGCGCTTTCTCGACACCGACATCGCTGAAATTCGCATTTTCAGCCGGGATGAGAAGAAGCAGGACGACATGCGTAAGCATTACTCCAGCCCGAAACTGAAGTTTTATATCGGTGACGTACGCGATTATCAAAGCGTGTTGAATGCAACCCGTGGTGTCGATTACATCTTCCACGCGGCTGCCCTCAAGCAAGTTCCGTCTTGCGAGTTCCACCCGATGGAAGCTGTAAAGACCAACGTGCTGGGTACCGAGAATCTGCTCGAAGCTGCCATCCAGAATGGCGTCAAGCGCGTGGTCTGCCTGAGTACCGACAAGGCTGTCTATCCAATCAACGCCATGGGTATTTCCAAGGCCATGATGGAAAAGGTCATGGTTGCCAAATCGCGTAACCTGGATGAAACCAGCACCGTCATCTGCGGTACCCGTTACGGTAACGTCATGGCATCACGTGGCTCGGTGATCCCGCTGTTCGTCGATCAGATCCGCGCGGGTAAGCCGCTGTCTATCACCGATCCGAACATGACCCGTTTCATGATGACCCTGGCTGATGCGGTCGATCTGGTTCTGTACGCGTTCGAGCATGGCCGCAATGGTGATCTGTTCGTACAGAAAGCACCGGCTGCAACGGTTGAGGTGCTCGCGCAAGCGCTGACCTCGCTGCTGGGCAAGCCCGACCATCCCATCCAGGTCATCGGCACTCGCCATGGCGAGAAGCTTTACGAAGCGCTGCTGAGTCGCGAGGAGATGGCCTGCGCCGAAGATCGCGGTGAGTACTACCGTGTGCCGCCGGATCTGCGTGATCTCAACTACAGCAAGTTCGTCGAGCAAGGTGAAGAGCGCATCTCCCACACGGAAGATTATAACTCGCACAACACAGAACGTCTGGACGTGCCGGGCATGCAGGAGCTGTTGCTCAAGTTGAATTTCATGCGTGCCATTCAGCGCGGCGAAGACGCGGCGCCCGAGGAGTGAGCATGAAAGTTCTGATCACCGGTGCTAATGGTTTCGTTGGCAAGAATCTGATCGTTCATCTCAAGGAGCACCAGGATGTCGAGATTCTCACTTTTGGCCGTTCTGACGACCTGAGCACGCTCGGTGAGCGTATTGCCCAGGCAGACTTCGTCTTCCACTTGGCAGGCGTGAATCGGCCTCAGGATCCTGCCGAGTTCAGAGAGGGCAACACCGAGCTTACCGTTGAGCTTTGCAAGGCGATTGAAGCCAGCGGCCGGCAGATTCCGGTTGTATATACATCGTCGAGCCAGGCCTCGCTGGACAACCCTTACGGAGTCAGCAAGCGTGGAGCTGAAGAGGCCTTGCATGCACTTGCACAGCAGCACGGCAGCGCTGTGCATCTTCTGCGCTTGCCGAATGTATTTGGTAAATGGGCCAAGCCGAACTACAACTCGGCGGTGGCCACGTTCTGCCATAACATTGCCCGTGATCTGCCTATCCAGATCAACGACCCCGCAGCCGTCATCACTCTGGTGTATATCGACGACGTCATTGCCCACTTCCTTGCGTTAATGTCGGGAGAAACCAAAGGCGTTGACGTTGAACCGCAATACCGGGTCAGTGTTGGCGAGATCGCTGATCGTTTGCGTGGTTTCAAGGAAAGTCGCAATACCCTGATTACGGATCGGGTAGGTGAAGGCTTCGTGCGTGCCCTTTACTCGACGTATTTGAGTTACCTGCCTCCAGAGCGATTCACCTACGAAGTTCCCAAGTATGGTGATCCGCGTGGTGTGTTCGTCGAGATGCTGAAAACCCCCGACAGTGGGCAATTCTCATTCTTCACGGCTCACCCCGGCATCACGCGCGGCGGTCATTATCACCACACCAAGACCGAGAAGTTCCTGGTCATCAAGGGCCGCGCCCGTTTTGGTTTCCGGCATATGGTTTCCGGCGAGCTCCATGAACTCATTACGGAAGGCGACAAGCCGGAGATCGTTGAAACCGTGCCCGGCTGGACACACGACATTACCAATGTTGGTGATGACGAGATGATCGTGATGCTCTGGGCGAATGAGATCTTCGACCGCGCTCACCCTGATACCTACGCCTGCCAGGTGAAACCATGAAAAAGCTGAAAGTTGCCACGGTCGTTGGCACCCGTCCCGAAATCATCCGCCTGGCCCGAGTGATGGCCAAGCTGGACGAGCATTGCGATCATGTGTTGATCCATACCGGTCAGAATTACGATTACGAGCTCAACGAGATTTTCTTCGACGACCTGGGTATTCGCCGGCCTGACCATTTTCTCAACGCCGCGGGCGCCACGGGCGCAGAAACCATCGGCAATGTGATCATCGCGGTCGATAAGGTGTTGGCTGAAGTCCAACCGGATGCGTTGCTGGTGTTGGGTGATACCAATAGCTGCATGGCGGTGATTCCAGCCAAGCGACGCAAGATCCCCACCTTCCATATGGAAGCAGGCAACCGCTGTTTCGATATGCGTGTGCCGGAAGAGATCAACCGCCGGATCGTCGATCACACGGCGGATATCAACCTGACCTATAGCACCATTGCCCGCGACTACCTGCTGCGTGAAGGGTTATCACCGGATATGGTGATCAAGACCGGCAGCCCGATGTTCGAAGTGTTGACCTACTATCGTGAAGGCATTGACGCCTCCGACGTCCTTCAGCGTCTTGGATTGGAGGAGGGCAAGTTCTTCGTCGTCAGCGCGCACCGTGAAGAGAACATCGACTCGGAAAAGAACTTCCGCAAACTGGCCGAGACCTTGAACCAGGTCGCTGCGCATTACGGCATGCCGGTCATCGTTTCTACCCACCCCCGCACCCAGAAACGCGTGGATGCATTGGGCGTGACCTTCCATCCCAATGTGCGGCTGCTCAAACCGCTGGGGTTCAAGGATTACAACAAGCTGCAGGCCTGCGCCAAAGCTGTGTTGTCCGACAGCGGCACCATTTCGGAAGAGTCCTCGATTCTGAACTTCCCTGCGCTGAACATTCGTGAGGCCCATGAGCGTCCCGAGGGGATGGAAGAAGCCTCGGTGATGATGGTGGGGCTAGAGGTAGAGCGAGTGATGCAGGCGCTTCAGGTACTCGAGTCCCAGGGCCGCGGTGACGAACGCAGCCTGCGCTTGGTTGCCGATTACAGCATGCCCAATGTAGCGGACAAAGTCGTACGGATCGTTCATAGCTATCGCGACTACGTGATGCGCACGGTATGGAAACGGAACGACTGACGCGCATGCGAGAGGGAAAACTGAGGATATTGATCGTCAGCCAGTATTTCTGGCCCGAGAACATGCGCGTCAATGACATGGCCGAAGAGCTGGTGCGTAGAGGGCATGAGGTTACCGTGCTCACGGCATTGCCGAATTACCCTGAGGGTCAGGTATTCGAGGCTTATCGCGAGGCGCCGGAGCAATTCGCCAGTTATCGCGGCGCGGAGGTGGTGCGCGTACCGTTCATCCCGCGCGGCAAGCGCAGCCTCACCCTTATTCTCAACTACCTGTCGTTCGTAGTCAGTGGTTCGTTGCTGGGCAGTTGGAAGCTGCGGGGCCGAGAATTCGATGGGGTTTTCGTCTATGCAGTCTCGCCGATCATGTCGGCCATTCCGGCTCTGGTGATCGGCAGGCTGAAAAAGGCACCAGTCAGCGTGTGGGTGCTGGATTTGTGGCCGGAGACCCTGCGCGCGGTCGGTGTAGTCCATGATGACCGGGCCCTCGCATTAGTGGGCAAGATGGTTTCCTGGATCTACAACCGTACCGATTACCTGCTGCTTCAATCACGCGCTTTCCTGGATAGCGTGCGTTCTTACTGTACCCGGCCTATCGATGACGAGCGGCTGGTGTATTTCCCCAGTTGGGCAGAAGACGGGTTCAACGAGCTACCTGAAGGGGCATCGCCTTTGCTGGCGCGCTCTCCGGACGAATTCACCATTCTGTTCGCCGGCAATCTGGGCGAAGCGCAGGATTTTCCCGCGATTCTCGATGTGGCTCAGGCCCTGCGAGACACCGTCAAGGTCCGCTGGGTGCTGGTAGGGGACGGCCGCATGAGCGATTGGCTGCAGCGTGAGGTCGCGCAACGCAACCTCGACAACGTGCTTTTGCTTGGTCGCCACCCGCTGGATGCCATGCCGGGGCTTTTCGCCACGGCGGATGCGCTACTGGTTTCGCTGAAGACCAACGAGGTATTCGCCAAGACCATTCCGGGCAAGGTTCAGGCTTATCTGGCGTCAGGCAAGCCTGTGCTCGGGATGATTGGTGGCGAGGCCGCACGTGTCATCGAAGAGTCGGGAGCAGGGCTCGCCTGCGCTTCTGGCGATCAGGAGGGCCTGTCTCTCATCGTGCAACGCATGGCGGCTATGACCTCGCAGGAGCGCGTTGCTATGGGGGAAGCAGGTAAGCGCTATTACGATGATCAGTTCTCCAAGGAAAAGATCTTCTCTAATCTGGAGCGCCTGTTCCGGCAGGGAACGCGCAGGGATCGAAAGCAATCATGAAACGAATAATGGTTACAGGTGGCAGTGGTTTTGTCGGCCGCACACTGCTCGAACGTTTGCATCAGGAAGGCCACGAGTTGATTGCCCCCTCGCGCTCCCCCTTGACCCAGGCACCAGTGAGCGTCGTTAACCCGCTGGTAGGTGGGCTGGCGGCAGATGTGGACTGGACCACCTCGCTCGAGGGCGTTTCGGTCGTCATCCACAGCGCAGCTCGCGTTCACGTCATGAACGATACGGCCGCCGATCCTCTGGTGGAATTTCGCAAGGCCAACGTTGACGGCACCCTGAGCCTTGCCAGGCAGGCGGCCGCAGCTGGCGTGCAGCGCTTCGTGTTCATCAGTTCGATCAAGGTCAATGGCGAGGGCACCCAGCCAGGGCATGCTTATCGGGCAGACGATACGCCCGCCCCCCAGGACCCTTATGGCGTATCCAAGATGGAGGCCGAGCAGGGCCTGCGCTCACTGGCGAACGAGACCGGCATGCAGGTGGTGATCATCAGGCCCGTGCTCGTTTACGGCCCGGGCGTGAAAGCCAACTTCCGCAGCATGATGAGCTGGTTGCGCAAAGGCATACCACTGCCGCTTGGCGCTACAGGAAACAAGCGCAGTCTGGTTGCAGTGGACAACCTCGTGGATCTGATAGCCACTTGTATCGATCACCCGGCGGCGGCCAACCAGACATTTCTGGTCAGTGACGGTGAGGACCTATCCACGACTCAATTGCTGCAGCGCATGGGTAACGCGCTTGGGCGACCCGCAAGATTGCTCCCGGTGCCAGCCACTCTGCTGCAAGCCGGTGCGGCAATGCTTGGCCGACGCGCCATCGCTCAGCGGCTATGTGGTTCCTTGCAGGTGGACATCGCTAAAACCCGAGAACTGCTGGGGTGGACGCCGGCCGTGAGCGTCGATGACGCATTGCGCAAAACGGCACTTGCCTTCGACGCTGGCTGAACAGCAATGCCTGCCGTGAGCGGCGGGGGTTAGGAGAGATTAATTGTTGATCACTGTTTTGCTGGTAGTCGCCAGCACGTCCTGTCTACTGACCTGGTTGTTGAGGCGCTACGCCCTGGCTAGCAGCCTGATGGATATCCCCAATGCACGCAGCTCACACTCGGTGCCTACACCTCGCGGTGGCGGTGTGGCCATCGTGGTGTGCTTCATCCTTGCCGTGTTCGGCCTAGCGTTACTTGGTCGAGTCGACAGTGCTACAGCCTTTGCATTGGGCGGGGCAGGCGGGCTGGTGGCTGTGGTTGGCTTTCTTGACGATCACGGGCACATCGCGGCTCGCTGGCGGCTGCTCGGCCATTTTGCGGCCGCTACCTGGGCGCTTTTCTGGCTGGGTGGCCTGCCGGCAATCAGTTTGTTTGGCTCCGTGGTCGATCTAGGCTGGTTCGGCCATGTGCTGGCAGCCATCTATCTGGTCTGGTTGCTCAACCTGTACAACTTCATGGACGGCATTGACGGTATCGCCAGTGTGGAGGCCATCTGCGTTTGTATTGGAGGAGCCTTGCTATACGTCTGGCTCGGAAATGCCGATGGCTCACTGATTATCGTCTTGTCGCTGGCAGCCGCCGTGCTCGGCTTTCTGATCTGGAATTTCCCTCCGGCTCGTATTTTCATGGGCGATGCGGGCAGTGGCTTTCTGGGCATTACGCTCGGTGTTCTGTCCTTGCAGGCTGCTGCTGCGTTTCCTCAGTTGCTGTGGGCCTGGCTGATATTGCTCGGCGTGTTTGTCGTCGACGCGACCTTCACCCTGCTGCGTCGGCTAGTACGTGGCGATCGGGTTTACGAGGCCCACAGAAGTCATGCTTATCAGTACGCCTCGCGTCATTACGGTCGCCATTTGCCTGTCACCTTGGCGGTGACCGCGATCAACCTGTTATGGCTATTGCCCATCGCACTGTGGGTCGGGTTGGGTGGCGTGGACGGAACTATTGGATTGGTGATGGCCTATCTTCCGCTGGTCTTCCTGGCCATCAAGTTCAACGCCGGGTCTTTGGAGCCTAAATGATCGACAACACATTGCTGATACTGGGAGCCGGGGGGCATGGCAGGGCCGTTGCCGAGGCGGCTTTGGCATCCGGCCAGTGGCAGTCGGTTCGTTTTCTGGACGATCGCTGGCCGGGCTTGAGCGAGCTTTATGGGATACCGCTTGTCGGCAAGCCTGATGATCTCAGCGCTCATGCTGGCTCTGGCAATGCAGCGATTGCCGCCGTTGGCAACAATGCCCTGCGTGAACGGTGGAGTCAGCTGATCGAGTCTGCTGGGCTGTCGTTGGCGACCGTCGTCCATCCAAGGGCCTTCGTCAGCGACGATGCCGAGGTGGGGCGCGGCGTTGCCGTAATGGCGATGGCGATGGTTGGCGTAGGTGCCATCCTGGGGCAGGGTGCTATCGTGAACGCGAATGCCACCGTTGACCATGATGCGGTGCTGGGCGCTTACGCCCACCTCGGTGTCGGCGTACAGCTTGCCGGAGGTGTAAAGGTCGGTGCCAGAGCCTGGCTGCAGGCCGGCTGCTGCGCTGGCTATCATGTAGTGGTCGAGGAGGGTGCGGTGCATGCACCCGGAACGGCCTTGAAGTGTTGAATCGTTACCGTGAGATGGTTTAGAACCATTCATGCTTGTGCTGCTGGGTGTGAACCTGGCACTGGCTCGCTATAGGGATATGAGGTGTCGTTGTGTTGAGGTTTGCTGAGCTGCTACGTACTCGCCTGGTACGGCTGCGCCGTCGTCAGAAGCGCCTGATTCAGGTCGCCATCGACGTGATGTTGGTGTGGGCTGCACTGTGGTTGGCTTTTGTCGTTCGCCTCGGGGATTTCGAAGAGGTCTATCCGCTGGACGGGCACCTATGGCTCTTCGCGCTAGCACCTCTCATCTCCATTCCAATGTTCATCCGTTTCGGTATGTACCGGGCCGTGATGCGGTACTTCGGTACCGAAGCACTCATTGCCATCGCCAAGGCCGTGTCGCTATCCGCCTTGATTCTGGCGCTGGCCATTTACTGGCATCAGGATGCACGCGCAGTAATCCCACGTTCCATGGTGTTCAACTACTGGTGGCTGAGCATCATGCTCATCGGTGGGCTGCGTTTGGGGATGCGGCAGTTCTTCATGGGCCACTGGTTCGCCGCCGATCAGCCGTTCAAATTGAGTAGTCGCGATGCCGGGTTGCCGCCTGTCGCCATCTACGGTGCAGGCTCGGCGGGTAATCAGCTGGCCGCCTCCTTGCGGCTGGGCCGCTCGATGAGGCCGGTCGCGTTCATCGATGACGACTCGAACATTTCCAATCGAATCATTGCCGGTCTGCGTGTCTATTCGCCCAAGCATATTCAGCAGATGATCGATGAAACGGGCGCCGTCGAGATATTGCTCGCGCTGCCATCCGTTTCTCGTACTCGACGCCGCTCGGTATTGCAGCTACTCGAACAGTACCCGCTACACGTACGTTCGGTCCCGGGCTTTATGGATCTGGCCAGCGGTCGTGTGAAGGTCGAGGATGTTCAGGAGGTCGACATTGCCGATCTGCTTGGGCGGGACGCCGTTCCCCCACAGCGCGAGTTGTTCGAACGATGCATACGCGATCAGGTGGTCATGGTCACCGGGGCGGGTGGCTCGATTGGCTCCGAGTTGTGTCGGCAGATCCTTGGCTCCGGGCCAAGAACGTTGCTGCTGCTCGAGCATGGCGAATTCAATCTTTACTCCATCCACAGTGAGCTGGAGCAGCGGATTCGCCGCGAGTCTTTGCCCGTTCGCTTGGTGCCCATTCTCGGTTCGGTTCGTAACCAGAATCGCCAGGTCGAGCTGATGCGCGCCTGGGATGTCAATACGGTTTATCACGCAGCAGCCTACAAGCACGTGCCAATGGTTGAGCACAATGTCGCCGAAGGCGTTTTGAACAACGTGTTTGGTTCGATGTGCACGGCGCAGGCTGCGTTACGCGCAGGCGTCGAACATTTTGTGCTGATCTCGACCGACAAGGCAGTTCGCCCCACCAACGTAATGGGCAGCACCAAACGTCTCGCGGAAATGGTGCTGCAGGCCCTGAGCGAAGAAACGGCGCCGGTATTGTTCGGTGATAAAGAAGGGCTGCATCAGGTCAACAAAACCCGTTTCACCATGGTGCGTTTTGGCAACGTGCTGGGTTCATCGGGTTCTGTGATCCCACGCTTCTACGAACAGATCCGCAAGGGCGGACCGGTTACCGTCACTCATCCGAACATCACCCGCTACTTCATGACGATTCCCGAGGCCGCGCAACTGGTGATCCAGGCTGGCTCCATGGGGCAGGGTGGAGACGTATTCGTACTGGACATGGGGCAACCCGTGAAGATCGCCGAGCTGGCCGAAAAGATGATTCATCTCACAGGCCTCAGCGTGGCTTCTGATCACAACCCCAGCGGCGATATCGCCATCGAGTTCACGGGGCTGCGTCCTGGTGAGAAGTTGTATGAGGAGCTGCTGATCGGCGACAACGTGAGCCCTACCGATCACCCGATGATCATGCGCGCCAACGAAGAGCACCTGCCTTGGGAAACGTTCAAGATCGTCATGGCGGATTTGCTCAAGGCCGTGGAGCAGGACGATTACGATCGCGTGCGGCAATTGCTGCGTGACACTGTCTGCGGCTACACCCCTGAGGGCGAGATCGTCGACTGGATGCATGTGCGTCGTGCAGCCAAGAAGCCACTGGTTTAACGCGCTTCTACTGCCGCGGAAAGACGATCCCCATCGTTGCGCTAGCTTGCAACGATGGGGATCGTTGTTTTAGTGCTTGGGCTTCAGCCCTGTAGCCTGGCGTGCAGCGGTTGGTTTGCGGTGCACTAGCTCTAAGGCCATGCCATGTTTCAGCCCTCTGGCAAGCAGAGTGGTGACGGTCCGACTACTCACCTCGAGCTCCTCCCTGAACCTGTGATATCGCTCGCCGGTACAACACCACCAATTCATTCAGCAGTGCATTGGCTGCCAGCGAAGCCGCGAGTATTCGCAGGTAATCGGTTTCCAACTGCTCCTGAATGACGAGATCATCCAGCAGCTCTCTCAGCATATCGGCACGCAGTTCGGCATCCGCCTGGGCGGGGCAGGCCTTGTAGCTGGTGACGCGGGCTGGGCTCGGGCGTGACGGGAAGGGCAGTACGCGGCCTGGTGAATCAGCCATGGTGCACCTCCTGGGGGGAGGTCATTGGCGTAGTTTTGCGGGGTGGGTGGTGCTCTGAACTGAAAGTGAGGTAGCGCATTGTCCTTATGCTCCTTGAACGATTGAGTGCCAGACAAGCCGAGGCCTGCCTTGAACGGCGTGCCCAAAAATGCGGTAGCACGGCAATCGATACCGGCTAGGCAATTGGACGCACCGCGTCTCGAACATTCAGGTTGCTACACCCGGTCACGGGATAGACCGTGACGGGCGCACTCTAGCTCGCGGGGTAGGTGATGGCAACCTTTGCAGCCGCCAGATAGAGGGGGCGGCAACGCTCAGCTGCCGATCGGTGAGCAGAGTTCGATCAGCGTGCCGTCCGGGGCGCGGATATAGGCGACGGTTTGGCCCCAGGGTTTTTGAGTGGGGGCGCTGAGTTCCGTCGCACCTGCGGCGATCGCTTGTTGGTGTGCACCGGCTACGTCTTCCGTAACCAGCCCGATTTCCATGCCCAGCGGCTGGATGGACGTGTCGGCTCGCACGTGTCCACCCGGGAAGTTCATATCGCCGAGTTCGTGTGCGGCGAAGGCAAGCGTGGTGGCACCGGTGTCCAACTCGCCGTAGGTACCGGACTCGTGCAGAAAACGTTGTTCCAGGCCGAATGCCTGTTTGAAGAAGGCCAGCGAGGCCGCGACGTCCGGCACGTAGATGATGGTGTATCCCAGCTTCATGGTGAGCTCCTTGCCGTTGGAAACGTGGTGGGCAGGTTACCGTGTTTAGCTGCTGGCGTAAGGGGTGGTGGTTTCGGAGAGGCTGACCTCGCTCCGTTACGACGTGTCGGCTGAACGTGTATCGCTGGCAAGCTAGCTCCTACATGGGCTCAGCCATCAACGCGATCGCGTAGGTGCCGGCTTGCCGGCGATGCGGTGGTGGGTGTATTGCGCCATTCGCGCCAGCTACGCCACCCGACCCCGACGCGAAAGCGGCCAGACTGCAAAAATAGCGAATGGCCGCCAATCGCTGGCAAGCCAGCTCCTACATGGGCTTAGCTATCAACGTGATCGCGTAGGAGCCGGCTTGCCGGCGATGCGATGGTGAGTCTGTTGCGCCATTCGCGCCGGCTACGCCACCCGACCCCGACGCGAAAGCGGCCAGACTGCAAGAATGGCGAATGGCCGCCAAT
>NZ_JARVSV010000048.1:0-32794 GCF_030209025.1 Pseudomonas sp. MEJ086 | reverse complement strand
GCCGATCGGCTGCTTGATGACGATCAGGCGCTTGTCAGCCTGGTGACCCGGGATGGTGTCGCCATAGATGCGCTTGGCTTCTTCGGCGAACCACTCAATGAAGGACGCCGCGTAGGCGATTTCGCCCTTGGCCTCGGCCAGCGGCTTGCCCTGCTCGATGGTCATCAGGCGCGCCAAGTCTTCCTGGTTCTCCAGCATCAGCTCATACCAGCGGCGCAGCTTGGCGGAACGCTCCTTGGCGGTCAGCGCACGCCAGGCCGGCAGCGCCTTGTCGGCCGCCTCGATGGCACGGCGAGTCTCGGCCGCGCCCATCTTCGGCACGGTGCCGATCACGTCACCCGTGGCCGGGTTGGTCACCTTGATGGTCTGGCCGCTGTCGGCATCAGCCCAGGCACCGTTGACGAAAGCCTGCTGGCGGAACAGTTGAGCGTCTTTCAGTTGCATGGCGGTCTCCTCTATCCTGGCACCACGGCACCAGAAGATGACGAAAGAAGCTGGGAGCGAACCCAGGTATGGGTAGAGCGACAGATTAGCCACTGCCTGGCCGTTCGAACGGGGTGTAACGCCCAGAGTTCAGCGTAACCACATGCACCGTTTGAAATATCAAACAGATCCTAAGATCAGCAGGGTTAAAGGGCAATAGGCCGTTCGAGAAAATTAACAACCCAGCCGATCATCGGCATTCGCACCGCCCCTCTTTATAGCCGAAGCCCGCCTTCCCCACCCGCCAGACGAGCCCCACCAGCAGCATGGACGCACGCCAGCGACATGCGTATGATTGCGCCCCGCAACGCACCAGTAGCTCAGCTGGATAGAGTACTGCCCTCCGAAGGCAGGGGTCGTGGGTTCGAATCCCGCCTGGTGCGCCAAATAGCTGTTTACCGCTGTCTCCAGCAGTCTACAGAACACCCTGAAAAGCCCGCTCTGTGCGGGCTTTCTTGTATCTGCCTGTATACCTCTGTCTACCCCTATACTTGACCACCGTGTACACCAGCGTGTACACCTGACTCAAATTAGAACCCGTGGTGTACAAGGCATGAAGCGCAGCGATATCAAGCGCCGCCCCCTGGCGGATACGACCCTAGCTGGCCTGGAGCCAGAGGGCGCGCCCTACAGGGAACTAGATGGTGGCGGGCTGTACTTCCGGGTAAAGCCCAACGGGCAAAAGTCGTGGAACCTCCGCTATAAGAAACCGGACGGTAAATGGTCATGGCTTGGCCTGGGAAGTTACCCCGAGGTAAGCGGATCTGCCGCCAGGCAGAAGGCAGCCGAGCTACGCACAGACCTTGCAGGCGGCAAAAACCCCATCGTCAGCAAGCAGGCTAGGCAAGCTGCTGCGCTAGAGGCAGCCAACAATACCTTCGAGGCACTTGCCCGAGAGTGGATTGATATTCGCGTTGCAACCTGGGCGCCGACAACAGCGAAGCGCAACGTCGGCGCGCTAGAGCTGCATGTCTTCCCGGTGTTTGGTCGCCGCCTCTATAACGAGATCCTCCCTATCGAGTGGATGGAGTTCTTCAGAGGCATGGAACAGAAAGGCATCATTGAGCAGATGAGCCGGGTACGCCGCTCATGCAAAGAGATATACGACCTGGCCCGGGTCACTGGCCGGGCGGTTCACAATCCGCTTGATGGTCTGGAGCGCTTCCTGCAGAGCAAGCAAGCCGAGAATTATGCTCACGTCACTGCCAAGGAACTGCCCGCCCTCCTGCGGGCCATAGCCGCCTACCCCCATGCACATGACCTTCGCCTTGGCCTGCGCCTGCTGATGCTCACCGGAGTACGCCCCAGCGAGCTACGCGAGTCGAGCTGGAGTGAGTTCGACCTCAAGACCGGACTATGGTCGATACCTGCTGAACGCATGAAGCGCCGTCGCCCTCACCTGGTGCCGCTGTCTCGTCAGGCGCTAGAAGCGATCGAGCAGCTGCGCAACCTTACCGGCTCCTATCCGCTGCTGTTCCCTGGTCGCAACAGCCGCACCAAGCCGCGCAGCAACATGGCATTCAATATGGCTTTGCGGCGGATGGGCTACGCCGGCCGACAGACCGGTCACGGCTTCCGCCACGTCGCCTCTACCACTCTGCGTGAACACGGCTTTGCCAAGGAGCATGTAGAGGCACAGTTATCCCATGCGGAGGATGGCATTGCCGGTGTGTACAACAAGGCGATCTATCTGGAACAGCGACGCAGCATGATGCAGTGGTACGCAGATCACCTTGACGATCTGGAGCGGGGTAACGTGGTACCGGTCAACTTCGGGAAGGTAGTTTGAGGATGCAACTTCGGCCCTCGCTCAAATCCGGTGTAAGTGGTGTAGGAAGTGTAATCGCAGCGCTGATAGCCCCGCATACTAAGGGCTACGGCGTTTTTACACCTTTTCTAAACAGCCCATACACAACGTGTTTTTTACACCATTGGTGTAATGAAATGAGAGAACACAGCACCACGCCTTTCCCAGCTGCCGGCCCCATACCTCAGCAAAAAACTACACGACAGCAATTGATCGCAGGCTTCTACGTGACATCGCTGGGCGCGGGGTTGAGAGATGACTGAAGCCGGAGTCGGTATTTACATCGCCGGCATCTACCTTGATCCATTGATGGAAAACTTGGATGAACTAGAGGAGCGGTTCAGGGGGCTAGACCTCTATGCTGAGCTAGCTGATCGTCTCGACGATTCTTTCGACATGATGAACGCCGCTCGTGCGTTTTGGTTGAATAGAGACGCTCAACCTAAGCGCAGGGCAGCCGAGGACATTCTCGCCGTGTGGCACGGTTTCGACTCAGCAGTACAGGAGATCGAGTTCTCCGATTTAAATGCCCTGGCGCACACAGTTCGCCGGTGTAGCCATCCGAGCAAGTCGGCTACAGACTCCGGCTTGATGGCGGCGCTTGCCATCTGCTATGCAGTCGAAGGCCTGAGAGAGGTCTACGACTACCAAATCGAATTTAGCCAAAGCCTCATTACATCCGTCCCACAGAACTTGGCAGGCGACTTTCCGGATCGGCGTCAAGCCCAGATTGAGCGCGCCAGAGCGAAGCTAGTGCACATTGAAGTAAGCGCGCGAGTAAGCCACGCCGACTACATGGGCGAGGCACGCCTCGCGATGTTTGCTGCTGGCATTTATCAGTATATAGAGAGCCGATACAAAGCACCTAAAGGCTTTCGAATAAGCGATAAAATGCTTTCAGCAATTGACCTATCTCGCTCCAGTGCAGGTGGAAAAAAAGGTGCAGAGACAAACAGAGCGCAAGCTGTTGATAGTGCCAGGTTAATATGCGCTGAGGCGAAACGGCTGCTACGGCTTGATCCATCCATCTCACCCTCGGAGCTTGTAACGACGCTCTGCAAAGCGAAGAATCTGAGCGCCCCTACGACCAGGAAGTACCTTCGCTCACAAGGACTCTACCCAAATAAAAAATGACAGGCATATGATCCGGCCGACAGGCAAAAACCAGCTATAGAATTCATCCCTTAGCCACGGTATGCCGCACACGCTCTACTCCGGCGCTTAAAGGTCAGAGCTACGCCTAGGCCTCCAGCCTCATAGATTCGCAAGCGGTTCTACGGGACTATTTCCTCAGAAGATTTGATTTTGCAGCTTGAGGCATAGGGGAGATCGTTCTCATTAAGCCAGCAGAGTGCTGTACACAAATTCCTGCTAAAACTGCGCTTTAAAAGATGAACAGTTTTAAACCATCAGTTAAAGTAAATAGATTTTCTCTTGTCGGCACATGCTGGCAAGCTCTCGAATGGAGTCGAAAGTGTCCGGCAACCACAGATTTGTGCTCGCGGTATTGTTGATTGTGGCGTCCGTAGTAGGCGCGGCTTACTACGCTTCAGGAGGCGCTGCGTTTTTCTTCGCAGTTTTGATAGCAGTGATGGTTTTGTTACTGCGTCCGCTGGTAATGCCGGCGGGCTATGGAAAAAATAAGATTCGAGTGCTCTGTGTTGCTGGTGCCTTAGGTTTAGCGGCAGCCTGGGGAGGCTGGGCAGGATTCGCCAATGATCTGCTGGTCGCTCTATGGAGTAGTCCGCAGCTGTCCGCAACGCCGGAGTGGATTAAGAGCTTGCGGATGAGCGAGCAGCCATCACCGCTTACCCTCTTATTTGTATTTTCAGTAATTTTCGTCGTGAACTATTTCATGCGTGAAGGCCCCATTGGAGGTGGACACCCTGTGCCGTTAGATCGAGACTTTCCTGAAGAAAGTTTCAAACATAAACTGGAGGCGTTTTGCAATGCGCTGCTTCATGATCTAATTACAATCGACCATAAGAGTAACTGGAGCCCTGAGTATTACACTGAGCTTCAAGCTGAAGTAGAAATCTTATCGAGCAACGGTGTTACTTCCCGCAGAAAGATTGTTAACCTTCAAGAAGCGATTCGCAAAGATCGGCACGCGAGGGCATTTTTGATACTCGGAGTCCCCGGCGCGGGTAAGAGCGTTGCCCTTCGAAAGCTTGCGCGTGATATGTTTTCTGAAGTTAATAGTAGCCGCATCCCAATTTACATCAATTTGCGCGAATGGGTGCGCTCTGAAATCGAACATACTAACGGCATCCAGTTCAAAGTTAGCGATTTGGAAACCTTCGTCTTAGATAGTCTTCGCCGGAGGGGAGATGTCTTCACCGAAGAATTCGTAGATAACTATTTCCGAAAATTATGGAGTGCGGGGCGACTATTTTTCATATTTGACTCATTTGACGAAATGTCAGAGTTACTGGACGCCAATGAAGACTCCGAAGTTATCAATGCACTTTCAGATGTAATCTCTCGGTTTATAACTACGCATCCCCTATCGCGTGGCGTCCTTGCCTCGCGAATTTTCAGGAGGCCGACTCAAGCATTCCAAGCTCAGAAACTACTAGAAATCAGGCCGCTATCTGAAGCAAGCATCTCGGATGCACTTAGCCGCCATCCCGAATTCGATAAATCGCTTCGGCGCAAACTATTCACTCAACGTACTGATTTGATCCCGTTAGCTCGGAATCCTTTCATGATGGCTCTGTTGGGTACCTGGGTCAAAGCTCATCGCGATCTGCCAATCAATCAACCTCAAATATTCGAAGGCTACATCAACATTCGCCTAGATACTTGTGCACCCAAACTTGGGCGCGCAGCTATTTCTGCTGAGCGTGTGAAATCTGTTTCAGTGGAAATTGCATGGTTCGTATTCAAATCATCGACATTTGGACTTGAGGCGCCTGTAAAGCTAATCAAGGAGCACTTCAACTCAGAAGAAATAGAAACTGTTTTAGAAATACTTGACTATGCTCGGATCGCCCGAGTCACTCACGGTGAAGAGAAATCTTTTGCGTTCGTTCACCGTCGGTTCCTTGAGTACTTTGTGACAGCCAAATTACTGTCTAATCCGGCAGACGTTCCTATCTCGCATATTCCAACTGACTCGCGTGGCCGTGACGCACTCGTACTTTACGCACAACTATGCGACGAGACGGAAGCTGTAAGAATTGCCCAATTATGTTGGGATGAGATTACTGCGAACTTTAATGACCCTGATCTAAGGTTACGTGCTATCCACTGCCTACGATTTCTAATTGATGCATTCGGCGCGCGCAGAAGCGCTATCGCTCAATTTGAGGAAGCATTAAGTGCCTTTGTGATGGATCACGTCACTAATGGCGAAAGCTTGATTCTGGCGAAGATCTGCCTAGAGGCCACGGGCCTGCTAACGGAATCCAAAGCGGCTCCGGTATTGTTAGTTGCGATCAGCGGGCAAGACAGTTGGCTGCAGGAGACAGCTTTTCGAGCGTGTAGGCAGCTACCAAAAATGAATTCGGCTCTAGAAGAAAGCATTACTCAATATGTCATGAACATACCAGATCAAAACTATTGGGCCAACCGTAAAAGTCTTTTATTAAGCCTTTCGCTTTCAGATGCATTGAGAGGTGTTTACCAGACTGCCCAATGGCGCCTCCATAATATGCGTACATCGATTGGCGCAGCCTTATCCGCAATTATACTATCTCCCGGCCTCGCAGGAAGCATGCTCTTCTATGGGGTAATCATGAGCTTATTCGGCGCTGCAATGCAGGCACCGCTTAGAGCTCAGGCCAAGAGAAAATTAAAAATTTCGAACTCCTCTAGTCGTATGCCTGCTCTATCTAACTGGCTATTTGGGCGGAGATTTTCCGACCATTTAATACCGGCGATTCGATTGTATGGTGGCATAGCTTTAATGCTCACAAGCATTATAAGTTTAACGCATGCAGATCTGATCGCTAGCGAAGGATTTTCATGCCCATTATCTTGGTGCGATAACTGGCGCGTAGAATACGCACTGGCTTTGGCCATAACATCTGTACTTTTGCTCGATTGGTCACTACTAGGAAGATTGGCCAAGGAGTTTTTTAAGAGCAGCAAGCTGCTAGAAAACGCGGCAATTGCGGTAATAGTGCTCGTACTACTGGGAGTAGGAGTGGCATTTCTGCGTTGGGCAGAGCGCTTCCCGATAATAATTCTGGCATTTAAGTATCTTGCATTCGCCACAACCAGCGCGATAACAGCGGTGTTCTTCGGGTGGCTATGCGTCTCAGCTTGGAAAAGCTATAAAGATATTAAAACACTGAAAACGACCCCCATTTCAAGCACTATTACACGCGGTGAAATTGCAATAATTTTTTCTAATTTAAAAACACCATATGGGCAACTTCGATTCGTTCGGATTCTAGAGCGTGATCGCATCACAGCAGTCGGCGCTTGGCCCATCGAATTTAAACTATCTGTGGGTCAAGGCGAACCAACCTGCGCACTGGCTCGCCTAGAGGAACGATGGCTCCACCTTGATCGTTAAGATCAGGAATTAAAACTAGCATCCGCACTAAAGGCTGTGATACCAATTATTTTCGGTGTAATTGCTAAGAAAAATGATAAATAAAAATATATGCTCGATTACTAATTTTTTGAGCGGCATACAAACCAGCTCCAGGGGCTGGAGGCTACTTGTTGCGCGGGACGTTGGCATGATGGAGGTCAATATCTCATTGCGTTTGGCCAAAATCTGATGGCTAGCCTTGTTACTCGATTAAGGCAAAGGCCATCACGCGACGAATAGCCTAAACAAATCTCTTATCCAGTTTAGGGCCTCTCCGCAACTTTGAGCCACTCGCTAACCCCAGCGACCCCTAGAGCTAATAAAGTGTCCTGCATCGTTACCACGCGCCGCAACATTGCGCCATCATCAGACTCTTCTTGTTCTTCAGCCTGGGCAAAGAGCCTAGTGAGCAACTGCATGAGATGGTTGTCATGATCGTAAAGATATGCTGTAGTTCTTCGCACAAAATCAAGATATATCTCAACTATCTCAAGTGCTATATTGGGCTCCAATGTTGCTAATGTGTTCAGCCAAGCTTCAAATCCATATACGTCTCTTCTGGAGTTTTCGTTGTCGGTTTGAAACACAACGAAGAGACGCCGGATGAGCTCTGCCGGTATGCCTATAAAAGGTGATGACTCACGGAAAAGGTTGGTGATCTTATTTGCGACAACTGATGCGTTAGGGTTTGCCGTGCTCGCGCCGGCGCTCAGGCCGTTAATGCACTCATCTCTATGCTGTGCAGCGTTCTCAGGATGCCCCCAGACACTCGCAGCACCGCGCCACGCATCAGCTGAGTTTAGGCTAGCCAAGTCAACGAGCAAATCATTTGAATCTATACGCTTTGAAAGCGCAGCCAAGGCACTAATACGGCCCCAGGTAACTAGATCTTTTCCTACTCCATCTCGCATTAGTTGTGCGAGTCTAGGCCGCACCAAATCGAAGCGATTATGATAGGCGTAATAGAGGCAATGCTCTGCATTACTCCACAGCCCCTCAGCACAGCTACGAGTTGCCAGGTCAAACAGTTCCCAGCCCAGCTCAGGATCTTTACTTTGCAGATAAGGAAGACGACTTAAAATTAAGGCGCGGATCGCGGGACTTTCATCTGACGCGAATACTCGCAGAGCATCTATTAACTTATCCGGACACGCCTCCCCGCGTTGAAGAAGATTATTAGCCAGGATCATGACTGTCTCGGCAGCATTACCACGTGTCATGTTAATCCCGGTAGTCAGCAAATCAACTGATTCACCAGAGATTGAACTCCCCTCAAGCTGATCGGAAAAACTCATCGCTAGCGTCGTCAACCGCAACACCTCCTGCGGGCCAGTAACTATGTAAGCACAACCCTCTATTGCCTTGGAGGCGGCCCGATTGTGATGCCAGTAGTCTTGATGGCTTTCGATCTCCTCGATAATTTCTAACGCCAGCGGCAACGACTCAGGATCTTCCCTCGGACTCCAATTGGCATTTTTTTGCAAATTACCGTAGCGCTGCGCTAGGTAAGTAGCTACGCCATCTAATATTTCATTTCGGAAAGAGCTCGAAATCTCGGCCCTATTAGCCGTAAGGAACTTCATAAATCGGCTAGGGGCGAGAGATGCCGCAGAGCCCAATTGGCGCCCCACCTCTTCCTCTCCACCATTCAAGAAGTCGTAAGAGCAGTTGCTAGTATATCCATTATAATGAGCAATCAATCTTAAAACGCCAGCATCACTCAGATCGAGAAATATCTCATGGGAAAATGGCGCACCAACCATGCCACCCCAGCTTTTAATATGCGGTTGGCGAACCAATGGCCAACATATATCTTCAGCAAGTCTGACTATTTTTTGAGCGGCTTCATTACGTAAATAATTCGGGATGGTAATAATCATGCATGCCCGCTTTAACACAATCCATTCAAAGCAATTGGTGTCACTTATCTCGTTTTCGTTGAGTAATAACAAAGCATCTTGCACAGAGTCCTGAACAACGGCATCAAGTAGCGAAAATGAAATCTTCAATAGTGAACCAAGCTCATAAGAAAGTTCGGAGTCTAAAAAAGATGTATCAGACAACATCTGCCCTATCAAATCCAAATTGGTGCCAGGATTCTTAATAAATGCTTGAATAGCAAAATACCTTAAAGCCCCCTCTTCACTGAAACAAAGCCTATTACGATTGCTATTCCACCATTCTCCTTGTGCAAAGGCCTGATGAACAATGCCCGCCTCGACAGCATTAAGGAGAATACGCAAGCCACTCGAGTGATTGAAATCGGATTTTTTGTGAGCATCAATATAAGAAGAGTCATCTAAAAACTCACAGCGATATGACCGCGGCGCCCTGCCGTAGCGCCCGCCCTTTAAGCGACTCCAGCGTTCTAGATCAGCAATAGCTACGTCCAGCAATGCTGTAGACTTAAGCATACGACTAGTAAGAAAATCATCTTTGCTATTACCGAAATCGTAAGATTGGCATCGCAGCTTGCCGTCGAAATCATATCCAAGCACATCTTCTTCTTTGATGTCCCTGGCGATATATTGCCAAAGCACCTCGTCATTCACTGCACCTTTCTTTACACACTTCGCCAGAGCTCGACCAAGCGCACTATGCTCAGCCTGGGGTAGCTCAATTAAGCGCATCAGTAAGTCAGCTACTCCAGACATATCTGCCAACTCAATTTCCGACAATGCAAACTCTAGCTGCCGTGACATTTTTTCCTTTGGCATCCAGTCAAGCGCTAACATCTCCGACCAAAAATTGAGAACTTCACCTGAGTCTTCCTTTATCCATTTCTGCACATAATTTACATGTATCAAGAGCCCATCTGTGTCCCGCATATCTTTTAGCATTGGGACTAAATATTTAAACCAAAAGCGGTACCATTCAATTGTTTTGGCTTGTCCGTAAATCACTTGAAATACATCTCGATGCTGACTGCGTAGATCTCGAATTAAAGACCAGTCGTCATCTACTGGGGATTGCTCTGCGAAGCATTCAGCTACCAAGCGCCGAATATGGAAAGCATGACTCCCAGTCAACACTGCTCGTAATTGCCTGCGCAATACTTTACGATCCTCGTCAGAAGCCAGCTGGTTAACAAAACTGCGTATGCTGGGGCGCACGAAAGGTACAGGCGACAGACTCTGAATAAAATCATTTAGCGTAACTCCTTGGCGCCGCGCGTCACTGATCACCAACACATCCAATAAAGTTTGATGACCAAATATCAACTTCGCATCTTGAGTTTCTCGTAAAACATTGTGACTTAGCAGTAAGTTAAGGATTTCTTGAGAGGCGGTAAAGCGCTGACGCGAAACAGCTAGGCTTCTTATCTTCAACATTTCAACGGCCAAGGCTTCAATGGCTTGCATAGCCTTATCACCTAAAGCATTTTCAGATTGCACAGTAGTGACGAGATAGCGTTGAGCCAATGCATGACTAGTCACTATATTAAAGCTACCACTTTTCTGAGCCAGCTCCACATATAAAGCTAGTTCTCGTGGATTACTAATCAACTGACGCGTGACGACATCAACCAAGTTAACATCTATTCCCAGTTCTCCAAGCAGAGGTGCAATTTCGAGCTTCCAATCCAACGGCTCACATCTAAACTCGCTACTCCACTTCCGTTGTGCAATACGCCTATCAAATTGACGATCGAAGTCTCTGCATGCAGTCACTATCGTCACATTGGAAATTAGTGAAAGCCTATCTATCTGGGCTAAAAAATATTGAAGCACATTATGTTCACGGGCTATTGACAATACATCAAGGGAATCAACAACTACCACTACATGTACTTGTTCAGCAAGCCTTGCCACTCGTTCTACCCAGTGCTCTGGCAGGCCTTGAGCTGCCCGTTCTTGAGTCGTGGCGAAGTCAGCAAACTCCCGAGACTGTATGAACAGCGGAAAAATAGCACTGTTAGAGATTGCCAGGTTTTCGAGCCGTTCTTGCAAGGTGAGTAGTACACAGGTTTTTCCGGCACCTGGTAGCCCAGTGACTAGAAGTGATCGAGGCTTGCGCTTAATCTCTTCAAGTATTCTTTCAACAAGTACGCTCGAGACATAATGCCCCCCTATGTCACGACGCCAGGCACGGCCTATAGTGGAGACGCTTTCAAAAGCTAAACGGATTTCCGCGACATCCATAGAAGGACTCAGTATTGAGCCTGCTTGATCGAGTAACTCTTTAATGCTCTCCTTCGAAATTCGATGCTGTACAGCGATACTTTGACCGTTGCCATCAGTTCGCATACCGAGATGATCGATTCTCGTCCAGAGTTTGCTGTAAGCGCTGGAACAGTTAGTCACCAATTGACGCAGGCGCTCATGAATTTTGGTATTCATGCGCTCAAGATTATCACTGACCTCAAAGTTGATGTGACTTAAAAAATCGTAAGATGAAAACCTGCTACCCTTAGCAACTAATATTTGCTCCAACTTGGAATTAGTTTCTTCATGCGCGCTCCCGAGATTAGCTTTATAGGAGCTCTCATCAGCGTAGTTAGTGCTGTACTCGCGCAACGCAGCCAGATCACCAAAGTTGCTACGAGAATAAAAACGAATATCTGCACTTGGGTCTACCGTTAACTGTTCTAGAGCCTTAACAAGCTCATCCGACAGATCAGATACTGACCATGCCTTGAAATTCGTTTGGTTCTTTTTGCATTGACAATAGATTTTTGATCCATTTGCTTTTTCAATAACCACATCATCTACGGGTGATGTAGCGGAATCAACTTCGAGCCATTTGTAATCTGGATCCGATAAAACGCTTAATGCCCAGTCAAAAGCTACTAGGGTCTGATATCCATCCCCTCTGTTTGATTGAATCCCTGCCTTACTCATTGCCCTCTCCCTGCCGGTTAGCCACAGCGAAATCCTAGACCATGAAGGCATCCCGAGTGCGGAAGTTGAATTCTGTATAGCGGAGGGCCCGCACGAGGCGATCTGCACCTACCTTGCTCGAAAGCCTAGAGGCTTTTTCTGGCAACGCAGAAAAAGTAGTGACTGCCTTTTTTTTCCGCTCAGTAGCCTTCTCTCCTGTCTCTACCACGATCAGGAACGCTACTGATGGCTACCACACAGAACCGCCCCCCGCAGCTACTGCCGTTCTCCCCCGCTGACCTGCTCACGCCTGAACAGGTGGCAGCAGCGCTTGGGCTCTCCCACCGCACCCTGGCAGCTTGGCGCAGCTCGCGGCGTAACCCGCTGCCGTACGTCAAAGTCGGTAGCCGTGTGCGCTATCGCCGGCAGGATGTAGCGTCTTATCTCAAAGCGCGCCGCCGCGCTGAAGGCGGTGCGGCATGAGTGCCGAGTCGCTGGCGAAGGCCAAGCGCAAACCCGCTGTTATCGATCTGACCCAGCTCGATCCAGCGACGACGCTGATTCGTATGCCCGAAGTAGAAAGCATCGTCGGGTTGGCCAGGCCGACCATCTACAAGTTGATGCGCCAACCGGAGAGCGGCTTTCCCCTGCCGGTGAAGCTGAGCGACAGCACTGCCCGTGGCGCGCCAGTGGCCTGGGTTCTGAGTGAGGTGCAAGCCTGGGTGCGTGCACGCATCGCGGCACGTGGGAGGGACGCGGCATGACACCGGTTTTTCTCCCTCACGAAGCCCTGGAAGCGCTGGACGAGCTCGGCTCGGTAGCGCCCAACAGAGAACGCCTGATCAACCTGCGGAAACTCCGAGACCAAGCCATCGACCGAGGCGCTCATGTGCTCGTGCTGATCTGGCCAACCCTGGCCTGGGGAATGCTGGCGGTCGAGACGCCGCGCGATGTGGTGATCAAGGACGCCAGGCAGTTGGTACCAAATGTCATGGCCAACCCTGCGCTGCTGGAGCAGATGCATCAGAAGGCTCAGCTAGGCAAGCACCTGACCTGGCTGAAGCTCGAACACGCGCCTACGACCCACTAACGAAAACGCCCCCGGCTGCAACCGGAGGCGTCTGAGGTAAATCACTGTGCCCAATTACTCTATGGCAAGGCCCGGCGCCGTGCAACTCGCTCGCAGAGTTCGTCGGCTTGCGCTCCAACATTTCCCAGGCTACTCTGCCCACGTCGCTGCAAATTCAGCGGCCGGGTTTTGCAGCCCGACTAAATCAAGGCGCACAAGCGCCATCGTACCGAGAGCAGGCGCTTTTTTTGTGCCCGCAATTTCGTTTTATGGTGGCTGTGCGCAGGGCGCTTTCGAGCGCGCCGGATTCCTTGATTCCCGGTCTGCAAACCTGCGTACAGCCGCCACCCAATCCTGTTTTGCAGCAGGGAGTGGCGGTTCCTCGAATCAAGGAGCCTCACACCATGAAACATACGCACGCCCCCAATCCGTCCGCCCTCTCCCCAGAATTGCGCAAGGCTTACTGCACCCAGCTGTTGAAAGTCCTGCTCCGCTACTCGACGCCCGTCGAGCTCCAGCGCCTCACCTCCCTTATCGAATCCCATGCCGACGAGCAGTTGGCCGCCCGCTTCCTGCCCGGCCTCAACGATGCTCGCTACGACGTTTACCGCCGCTTCTTCCTGAAGGAGGAGGCCAAATGATCACACATGCCCTCTCCTCTATCAGTTCCCGCATCGCCGCGCACAAGGCAATGGCCATGGCCGCTTTGCACGCGAATTCTTCTCTCTCCGTTCGCCTGGCTCGCTACAACGCAGCCATGGCCAAGGCTCGCGCTTTAGAAGCGCAGGAGGTGGCCAATGCGTAAACAATCGATCAGCCTGGACGCTGCCTCGCCTGAGACTCTCTTGGGTGTGCGTAGCGATGTGGAGCATGGAGTGCCAATTGATGCCATTAGCGCTGCATGTGACCGCGCAATGGCTGTTCTCTATCTCTTGTCTGGCCAATTCAGTACGCCAGGCTCCGATGCGCGGTTCTCGGACTCCATCCTGTTCAATGCCCTTATGGATGTTCAGGGAGCTGTCGAAACCATCCGTATCCTCGCCAGCCATGGCGGCTCCACTACGACCTCAGCTCAGCCAGCTGGGGGTGAGCAATGACACGCCGCGCAATTTTCGCGACACGGGTTGAGGGCCTGTTCGAGGTAGCGGGGAAGCCTCTCGTTTCAGTCAATGCAGGCATGCCTGTTGAAGAAGCTCTGAGCCGTGCCTCCTGCATTCTTGGGACTGTCGTCGATCTGGCCATGAATGTAGGTGATGACGGTATTCGCGGCACCGAGGTGTTCGCTATCCAGTATCTGGTTGAAATGGCCAAGGCATTGGTAGATGCGAGCTCTGTCGGTGAAGTCGTCACGGAGGCGCCCAATGCATAAGCCCTCACCAAAGAATAATTTTTTCCTGAGCGATGTTCAGCGCAAGAGCGATGCATTGGTCGCAGCGGGTATCGGCTTAGAGGGAATTGGGCTACTGCTGGCCGAGCGCGAGCTGGAGCATGACGAAACGAATGCCTTGCTTCACGCAGTTTCGGCCTTGGGTGTGATGGTAAGAAGCACTGCCCACGAGCTGTTCAGCGGTGCTAAGCAGTTGGAGGTAGACCAATGACCGACAACCGCAAACCCAAGAAGCGCCCAACGTTTGCCGAAGTGAAGCGCGCCGCCCTGCAGGCCATCGAGCGCGTGCTATCGCACTGGCTACCCGGGGGCAAGCGCGTCGACGGCGGCAAGGAATACACCGCGCCTAACCCTACCCGTGCTGATAAGAACGCAGGCTCGCTCAAGGTAAATTTGGCTAAAGGTACGTGGAGCGATTTCGCCACCGGCGACAAGGGCGGCGACTTGATTGATCTGGTGCGCTACCTCGATGGCGGCAGCGATGTGGAAGCCTGCAACAAGCTGGCGGACTTCCTCAGCGTGACGGCGGGTGGCGTGTTGGCAACTTCCGAGGCAGGCAAGCCCAAAGCGCCGGAATGGGCGCCTGTACAGCCGATCCCCGATCAGGCCATGCAGCAGATCCCGAAGCGGCACCGCCAGCACGGGCAGCCCTCGAAGGTGTGGATCTACAAAGCCACCGATGGCCAACCGGTGATGGTGCTCTACCGCTTTGACCTGAAGCCAGACGAGACCGGCGCACCGCGCAAGGTCTTCGCGCCGCTCACCTGGTGCATGCCTTCAAACGGTGGCACGAGTGCGTGGCGCTGGCAGGGATTACCAGCACCACGGCCACTGCTGCACCTCGATGCCATACACAGTGAAGCTGCTGCGCCGGTGGTGCTCTGCGAAGGCGAGAAAGCGGCGGATGCTGCCGCTGTGTTGCTGCCTGGCTACGTGGCCTCGTGCTGGCCGAATGGCACGAACTCTTGGCAGAAGGCGGACTTCTCAGCGCTGGCAGGTCGAGACGTGTTGCTCTGGCCGGACAACGACGCGCCGGGCCTAAAGTGCATGGCGGCTTTGGCTGAACATCTACGGCAGCTCGGAGCGGCATCGGTTCGTCAGGTAGATCTAGCGACGTTCACCAAGCGGCCCGTGATGGAGGGTGAACGGCCTGCATTCGTTGAGGGCGCAGGGTGGGCCGTGGGTGATGACGCCGCCGATGCCCTGGCTATGGGCTGGACGGCCCTTCACCTGGCAGAGCTGGAGCGGAGTGGCGAGCTGGTCAAGTCTGTTGATGCTCCGGCCAAACCCAGCAAGGCGAAGTTGCCAGAACCCACCAAACCAGTCGCCAAAGCTGCACGTCAGGAAAAGGCCGCGCCTGCACCGACAGGCTTTCGCGTGAAAGAAGACGGTGTGTTCTATGTCGGTGAGGATGGCGAGGCGCGCCCTGTTTGCTCGCGACTGGAGATCCTCGCGCGCACGCGTGACAGCAAAGGCCACAACTGGGGCTTGCTGGTGGAGTTCGACGACCCGGACGGCGACCGCAAGCGATGGAATATCCCACAGCGCTGCATGGCGGGTGACTTCGGCAAGGAAGTGTTGGGGCCGCTGGTAGACATGGGCCTACGGCTCGCCGGCACCCGTACCGGCCGTAACTCCCGTAATGACCTGCAGAGCTATTTGCAGGGCTTCGATAGCGCGGAGCGCGCTCGCCTGGTCACTCGACAAGGTTGGCATGGTGAGGCGTACTTGCTGCCGAATCGGCAGATCGGTAACAGCGTTGAGCACCTGCACTTCTACGAAGCCGGCGCCCAGTTGCCGCCCATCGAGCAGGCAGGCACGCTGCAGCAGTGGCAACAGCAAATCGGTGCTCTGTGCGTGGGTAACCACCGATTAGCCTTTGTGGTCGGCGTGGCCTTTGCCGGGCCGCTGCTGCAACTGCTCGGTGCGGAGTCCGGAGGCTTTCACATCTACGGCGACAGCAGCGGCGGCAAGACCACGCACCTGCAAGCCGCGGCATCCGTATACGGTGGCCCGCGCCTGGTGCGCTCCTGGCGCTCGACTGACAACGCTTTGGAGAGCATCGCGGCAGCGCACTCGGACGGGCTGCTAGTGCTCGACGAAATCGGCATGTGCGACCCGCGCATCATTGGCGAAACGGTCTACATGCTAGGCAACGGCACCGGTAAAGCGCGTGCCAATGATCGCGGCCAGGCCGGCCGCCAGGTTCAGGAGTGGCGCCTGCTGTTTCTCAGCACAGGCGAGAAGACACTTGCTCAGCACATGGCCGAAGCCAACAAGGAACAGAAGGCGGGCATGGACGTGCGCATGATCGCGGTGCCGGCTGATGCTGGCAAAGGTCTGGGGCTGTTCGAGGATCTGCATGGCTTCAATGATGCGGCCGAGCTTTCGGACGCACTCAAGGTCCGCGTGTCTCGTTACTACGGCACAGCGCTCGTGGCCTTTCTTGAGGCGATCAGTGAGCCAGGCAAACGCCTGGGCTATGTCGCCATGCTCAGGCGGACGGTGGAACGTTTCGTCACTGAGGCGCTTCCAGCTACGGCAAGCGGCCAAGCCGTGCGCGCTGCCTCACGCTTCGGCCTGGCTGCTGCCGCAGGCGAGCTTGCCACATCACTGGGCGTAACGGGTTGGCCAGACGGCACAGCTACGAGCGCCGCGCGTGTCTGCCTCTCTGCGTGGCTGGCCGAGCGTGGCGGCGCCGGCAACCTCGAAGGCGATGCCATCGTTGCCCGGCTACGCTTGGTGGTGGAGCGCTTTGGGGAGAGCCGGTTTACACGCTGGGACGGTATCGCCGCCAAGACGGACGACCATGCGCCGCGCACGACAGATCGACTTGGGTTCCGTCGCACGGTGGATCACAGCTACGGCGATGCCCTGTACACCACGGTGACTTACTACTTCCTCTCCACAGCGTGGCGCGACGAAGTGTTCCGGGGCATGAACCTGCGCAACGCCAATCGCGAGCTGATCGCCAGAGGCATTTTGCAGGCCGACTCAAAAGGCAAAGCCGCCCAGGTGGTAACGATGCCGGGTATGGCCAGCGTGCGCGCCTACGTCGTGGCCGCCGCCGCACTGCTCACCGACAAAAACGAAGCCGAGGTCGCCTGACGACCGCGCATCGATAGGAGAGCAGCCGGCGCCCTTTGGGCCTGGCCCGCCCATATCAACCAAACCCTATATCGAATTGGAGATTTAACCATGCAAGAGTTGAACGAACTAAAGCAAGAACTCGCCACCCTGACTACCGATAAGGAGTCGCTTGAGCTGCGCTATGCAGAGCTGCAGAAGGTAGAGAGTGAGGCACCTCAGAACTGGAGCCACCTCGGTAATGCGGTGGGCTCATCTGAGTTTTATGCAGCGCAGGAGCAGCGTATGACAGCAGGGATGCAGCTCGATGAGGTGAAAAGCCGAATTGAGCGGCTCAACCGGCGCATCCAGTATCTGGAACAACTGGCCGGGGCCAATAAAGCGATTTTAGCGGCCAACGAGGCCGAGCTTCTTGCCCGCCAATCCGTGGAGCGCCTCGAGGCGAGTGCTAAACGTATCGCCGGAAAGCTGACAGAGATGCGTAAAGCGAACCGTACGGCTTTCGAGCAAGCCAGCCATGCCGAGCAGGAGGCAGCACAGAGCATTGCGACGGCCGCATCTAGCGGTGAGCCGACAGCTGAAAAAGCCGCTCAGACCAAAATGGCCAAGGCGGCTGAGGGTATGGCGAAAGTGAAGGCAGAGAGGCAGGCCAATCAGCCGCTGCTCCGCGCCTTTGAAGCCGAGGCAACTACCATCAGCGGCCAGCTAGAGGTCGCGCAAGAACAACTGCGTTCGGCGATAGCTGCAAGTAGCAGGGCTATGGCGCTCAAACTCGGTGCAGACTGGGATCAAGCGGCGGGCGCGCTGGTAGCCATCGGCGCAGAGCTCATCAAGCACGGCGCAGGACATCAACTAACGTCCCTCAAGGTGCCGACCTTTGCTCCAGGCAATCGCACCTATACCCAGTATGAGTTACGCGACCTGGCGAACGGGAAGGCCGCTTGAGACGAGCGCTTCAGATTGGCAAAGGCCGGCGCGTGGCCAATCGGTTCGTCACTCATAACGGGCTAGTCGCGTACTGGCAGCTAATTGACTGGTCGGCAGTCGCTGAAAAGCGAGGGATCATTAAGCCGCTGGATGACGGCGATCGAGCAGCTTGGGCAGTGCGTGTGTTAACCAAGCTATACCCGGATCGCACTTACGATCAGATCAAGATGTACGCACCACCAGGTGTAACGGTCGAGCAGATGCAGTGCTTCGCGGCTCCGGTCATTGACGATCTGGGTAAGCTGGAAACTGCACAGAGCCTGGGACTGGACTGGTACGACTGATCTAGGTTGAGCGCTATGTATTGAGCCGCTGGTGCATTTGCCAGCGGCTTTTTTATTTGCTTGCTGGCAGCGCAGTGCATTACACCAATGGTGTATTTCTCGGTTGGTGTAACGGGCTTCCGATAAAGGTGTAATGGAGCTGAACCCCGCGTAGCACTAGGGCTACAGCGACAGAATTACACTTACTACACCATATACACCGCGATGAACACACAATGAGATACGCCCCGCACCCCGTCGCGCTTGAGGCCATCAGCGTGCGAAGGCTATGGGCGAAAGTTGATGCCTAGGATGAGGCTCATCGGGCATCAGCGATGGAAATGACCGGGGGCCCCTGGGAGGTAGGTGGCGGTAAGGGTAATTCGAGCCCCGATCTCACGCTAGTGACTGGGGCTGGAAGTTAGTTAACTGGTTAACCGGGTTAACTCGCTGCATTTCAGGTTAATTATGAGCACCAGACATATTGCCGAGGGTTCCACCACACGCCGGTCTGCACACGGACGAACCAGGGAACATGCCTAAGCGATAACAGGATGATCATTCCGCATCACCTCCGGGCAGATCCAAAGGCACCCAGCTTGCTCAAAAACTGGCCAGATTAGTGTTCAGCAGCGCCCACCGTGTACACCAGCGTGTACACCAGGAAAAATAGAACCCAGGTATCCCTATATAGATCAGCAGCTTACAGAACAGGTTAGAGGCGCGCCTGGGCGCCAAATAGCTGTTTACCGCTGTCTCCAGCAGTCTAAAGCCCCCCGGAAAAGCCCGCTAACTGAGGGCTTTGTCGTTTCTGGGGTTCTCGCTTCTCCAATGCAGCCGCTCGAACTTGGCGCCTATTCATGGCAACGGCAGGCTTCAGCTGACGTTGCCAGGCCAGCCCTACCGGCCTATAGTCGCCGCGTCGCTGCAAAATCAGTGACCGGGTTTGGCGACCCGAGTAAATCAAGGCGCAACAGCGCCCTAGACCTCATTGCAGGCGCTTTTTTTGTGCCCGCAATGTCGTGTCATGGCGGCTGTGCGCGGGACTCCTTCGGGGGTGCCGGGTGCCTTGATTCCCGGTTCGCCAACCTGCGCACAGCTGCCACCCAAAATCGTTTGGCGACGGTTCGTGGCAGCTCATCAAATCAAGGAGCTACACCCATGACGAATACACATTCCCCCCAATCCGTCCCCACCGAATACCAGAACGGAGGCCAGCACAATGACTGACCTTCTCCCCCTGTCCAGCAACCCAACCACCACACCGGTGCTGCTGATCGACACCAACAACTCCTACCTCGACCTGCAGGAAAGCGCCACGCAACGCCTGAACGCCGTACGCGGCCTGCTGCACAGCCTCGCCGCCATGAAGATCACCCAGGCAGACGCCATCGACGTGCAGAACCTCAGCGAAGCCGCCTACCTGCTCACCGAAGATGCCTGCGACCTGGTCAGGGCCGCGCACAAGGCAGCGATGCGCGAGGTGCGTCGGAGCAAGGAGTAAGTCGCCAGGCGCTACGTAGCGAAGAATGCCGATCAGACGCCAAGGACGGCTCATGGGGACGTCGCCTCCGCCCGAACCAAAAACTTCTGCCTCAATAACGTCTCCCGGGTTATCGCGACCAGTTCATCGATCTGCATGTCGGGCATTGCCGACATGTCGGAGAGGCAGAATCTGGCTGGGGGAGTGAGTGGGTCGCAGGGCAGGGTTTTTCAGCAGGTGAGGACGAGCATTTCGCGGATCAGCGGTACGGGCAGGATGCTGATGGCGTGGCTGGCCGAGACCAGTTTGGCCATGAAGCTAAGGGAATTGCTGGGGGGAAAGGCTTCCGACTGTGCGCTGCCGCCCTTCAGCCAGTTATCGACCACTGAGTAGAGGGTCAAGGGGGCGGAGCGAACTGGCGGCACTGGCCGCGCAAAAGGGTATGGGGCTTCGCGCCTGTGCCATGCGCTATGGGCGTGTGAGCCTCGCGTGTGAGCGTAATGACAGCGGTACTTTGACTGATCGCCACTGGAGCTGGCACCCCTCCCTTGGCTTTACCAGGCGCAAATAATCCTCACGATCGTAAGGATTCAACTTGCCGGATGGGAACAATCATAAGAATCCGCACAACCATGCGGATTTATTTGCCTAAGCAGCATTTACGTGCCAAATTCCTCACGATCATGAGGATTCTATATGCAGACGACTCTCAAAAACGCCACCGAGCTCGGCGCCCTTATTCGCCTCGCGCGCAAGGCCCAAAACATCCGTCAGGACGATGCCGCCAGTAGCATTGGCGTCAGCGAGAATTTCCTTGGCAAGGTCGAACGCGGCAGCGAGAGCGTGCAGTGGGGCAAGCTGTTTCAAGTACTCGAAGGCCTGGGTCTGCGACTGATTGTCGATCTGCCGGATGAAGTCGAAACACTACCCGGTGAGCACGACGCATGAGGCGCGAACTGCAGGCCTGGATCGGCGAACATCTGGTCGGGCACCTCTACGATGAGAACGGCATCTGGCGTTTCAGTTATGCAGATGACTGGGACGCTTTCGACCTTTGTCCGAATCTACCGGCCAAGAGCCAAACCATCGTCGACGGCAGCAGCCACCGTCCAGTGCAGTGGTATTTCGACAACCTGCTGCCCGAGGAAGGCCAACGCCAATTGCTGGCCGGCGATGCTCGCCTGGACGCCAGCGACGCCTTTGCTCTGCTCGCTCATTACGGCGCCGAGTCGGCAGGCTCCTTGACCCTGCTCGCACCTGGGCAGCAGTTGCCGAAAGGCGAGTTGCGCCCCTTGGCAGACGCCGACCTGGCAAGGCGTATCGAAGCCGTGCCACGCCTGCCGCTGACCCACGAGGCGCAAAAACGCATGTCGCTGGCTGGTGCCCAGCACAAGCTGGCGATGGTGCTCGATCAGGGCGAGCTGTACGAGCCGGTTGGCGCCTGGCCATCGACCCACATACTCAAACCCGATCACCCCGAGCGGGCCTTCGCACACTCGGTGATCAACGAATGGTTCACCATGCGCCTGGCTGCACGCGTCGGCCTTTCGGTACCCGAAGTCAGCCGCCGCTATGTGCCACAGCCGGTCTATCTGATCGAACGTTTCGACCGAAAGAAGCGCGGAGAAGAATGGCAACGCCTGCACAGCATCGATGCCTGCCAGATGCTCGCGCTGGATCGCCATTTCAAGTACCAGGCCGGTAGCATCGAACGCCTCACGGAGCTGCTGACGCTGACCACATCGCCAGCCGTGGCACGTGCGCGCCTGTTCGGCTGGCTGGTCTTCAACGTACTGGTCGGCAATACCGATGCTCATCTCAAGAACATCAGTTTTCTGGTCAGCGGCCGCGGTCAACAACTGGCACCGTTCTATGACCTGCTCTGCACTGCGGTCTTCGAGACCCGCGCTTTCGACCAGGATCGCTGGCCGCAGGCAACCACCCTGGCCTGGCCGATCCTCGGTGAAAGCCACTTGGCCCGCATTGACCGCAACCACCTGCTCGACGCCGCCGAAGCCCTTGGTATCAAACGCACACCTGCCAACGCGCAACTGCAACGCATGCAGGGACGTATAGTCGTCGAGGCGGATGCACTGTTGGCGGAAACGGAGCAGGAAAATGCAGCGCTTTCGGCAGGCCGCCCGGAGCTGCGCGCTACGTTTACCGGTGAGATGCGCTGCCTACGGATGATACGGGCCCTGGTTGCGGAGCAGGCTGCCCGGCTGCGTTGAAGCGGAACGTGTGAAAAATCGCATTTCTTTTACATGTCATTGGCCTGTGCGGCATTAGCCTGCAGAGCAAACAACGCACTTCATGCATCTCGATAAAAAGATCAGGCGATCTCGCAACAATCACAACCTCGATACATCAGCAGCTTCAATTTCCTACTCTGTCATTCAATCCCACCCATAACCTCCGCTCCCACCAGAAACTTCTGCCGCAATAACGTCTCCCGGGTTATCGCGACCAGCGCATCGATCTGCATATCGGGCATTTCCGTCATGTAGGAGAGGCAGAAGCGGGCTGGAGGGATGGGTGGGTCGCAGGGCAGGGTTTTCAGCAGGTTGAGGGCGAGCATTTCGCGGATCAGGGGTACGGGCAGGATGCCGATGGCGTGGCCGGCGGAGACCAGTTTGGCCATGAAGCTCAGGGAGTTGCTGGAGTGAAAGGCTTCCGACGGTGCGTTGCCGCCCTTCAGCCAGTTCTCGACCACCGAGTAGAGGGTCGAGGGGGCGGAGTGGCTGACGATGGGGTGGCCGGCCGCATGTTCCGGCAGGAAGGGGTCGGCATCGATGGCCAGTTGCGGTGAGGCGACCCACTGGAAGGTCATCCAGCCGATGAAGATATCGGTGACGTCCTCACGGGTGGCGGGGTTGGTGAGCAGCGCCAGGTCGAGTTCGTGGTCGTTGAGCTTGCGGTTGAGCACGGCACCGACGTCGATGGTGATTTCCAGGGTGATCTCGGGAAAGTGCGCCTTGATCTCGGCGATCACGGCGGTCAGGCCGACCATCGCCGAGCATTCGTCGGCGCCCAGGCGCAGCCTGCGGTGCTGCTTCTGCTTGGCGGCGAACTGCTCGAGTTTCACGCTGTTGTTGAGCGCCAGCTCGGCGTGGCGCAGGGCGATATGGCCATCGGCGGTGAGGGTCATGCGCTGTTTGCTGCGGTCGAACAGCTTGACGCTGAGCAGCGATTCCATCTCCCGAATGCGCGAGGAAATGGCCGGCTGGGTAAGGTGAAGGTGGCGTGATGCAGCATGTACACCGCCCAATCGGGCAGTCCAGTAGAAGGCCTCGATCTGCATCAGGGTAATACGCATGATAAAAATCTTCCCCTCTTCTGTTCGTTGATTTTTATTATCGCCAGAAAAACATGCTTGCTAGGATCGGGCTAACTTTCTTGCCCAGAACGAATAATTAAATAGCGCATGTATATTATCGAAGCACTTCCTGAAGCGATTGATCCAGAAGAACTTTCCGTTCTTTTGCGCGCCGAGCCCGCGACTATTGGGCACTTCATTACCACCGGCATATTGAGCCCACAGATACGGGCGCATTTCGAAAATCTGCGCACCGTGGGCACTGCCGTCACGGTGAAGATGCCCGGCGCCGACGGCGGGATCTTACATTACGCGATGGGTTGCGCGAGGCCTGGCGATTTTCTGGTGGTCGATCGCTGCGGCGAAACCGTGACCGCTGCCATGGGCGGCGCCATGGCCTATGCCGCCAAGCAGGCGGGCATTGCCGGGATCGTCATCGACGGTTACGTCACCGATCTGGGCGAGATTCGTCAGCACGGCGTACCGGTCTGGTCCTGGGGCGCCAGCGCCATCACCACGCGGGTGAAGGGCGAGGAAGGCGAATTCTGTACCGCGGTGCAGTGCGGTGGCGTCGTAGTTCGACCGGGTGATGCGGTGATAGCCGACGAGAACGGCATCGTTATCCTGCCACCCGCCCAGGCATTGGCCCTGGCCCGCCGCGCCATCGAGTTCCAGGAAAACGAGAAGCACACGTTGGCGCGCCTGGCTCGCGGCGAGAAGTTTCCCGACGTGGTGGGCTCGCGCCCGCTGATCGACGCGGCCATCGGCAAAGCACGCTGATAGCGCCGCTCCATCGATAAACCGGCATCACTGCGCGCAAGGTCAGGCGCCACGACAATTCCAATACTGACCCGCTGCACTTTTCATCAGGTTTCTGCCCCGTAGCTCCCCCAAAAGAACAACAGGACTACCATGAAACTGTACTCGCTCCCCAGGGTGATCCTGGCTGCGCTGGGCTGCTCGATTGGCGCCAGCGCGCTTGCGGACGATGCGTCGTCCATCCATTTCAATGTGGTCGGTGGCGGTAGCCACAACTACACCTTTCGCGCCGTCGAGCGCCCGTTCTGGAATGAAACCCTGCCCGCCAGCTCGGGCGGCAAGGTCACCGCACGCCTGATGGGGCTGTCGGAAAGTGGCCTCAAGGGCCCGGAGATGGTTCGCGTGCTGCGCTCGGGCGCGGTGGAGATCGGCATGGGCGTGTTCGCCTTCGTGGCGGGCGACGATGCCGCCTTCGAGGGCATCGACCTGCCCGGCATGGCCGCCGACATCGAGACTTCGCACAAGATCGCCAATGCCTACAAGCCGGTGCTGGAGGCACGCATGGCCGAGCGCCACGGCGTCAAGCTGCTGGCCACCGTGCCCTATACCGCGCAGGTGTTCTTCTGCCGCGATGCCGTGCATGGCCTCGACGATCTCAAGGGCCGCAAGGTCAGGGTACGTGGCCGCAACATGGCCGACATGGTCGGCGCACTCGGCGGTTCACCGGTTACGCTGCCGTTCGCCGAGGTGGTCACGGCGATGCAGACCGGCGTCATCGACTGCGCGGTAACCGGCATGGGCTCGGGCAATGCCGCCAAGTGGTACGACGTGGCGGGCCATGTCTACGATCTGCCGGTGGACTGGTCGATCGGTTTCTACGCCATGGGCCTGCAGCGCTGGCAACAGCTTTCCCCTCAGGTGCAGCAACTGCTGCAGACCCAGGCGCAGGTGCTGGAGGATGCCCTGTGGACGGAAACCGCCAGGGAGAACCGCTATGCGCTGGCCTGCAACACCGGTGCCGCCGACTGCCAGATTCACCACCCTGCCGACATGCAGGCCAATGCCCCCAGCGACGAGGAGCGCGCCAAGCTGCGCGCCGTGGTGCTGCGCATCGCCAATGACTGGGGCACGCGGTGCGGCGCCGACTGCGTGCAGCAGTGGAATGCCACGGCGGGCAAGGCGATCGGCATCAGCCTGAAAGATCCCTGAGCACGGCGAAGGCCTCGCCCGATGCGGCACTTGCCGCGCTGCCCTGCAACCGTTCGCGGAGAAACCTGCTCATGCAACGTACCGACACCCCGAGCCTGCGGCTCATCAATCGCATCGCCAAGGTCAGTGCCTGGGTGGGCGGCATAGCCCTGATGGGCTCGGCCCTGATGATCAGCATCGACCTGCTATTGCGCCGCCTGTTGGGCTTTTCCATGGGCGGCGCTGACGAGATCGCCGGCTACGTACTGGCCATCGTCAGCGCCTGGGCGTTCCCCATCGCGCTGCTCAAACGCTCCCACCTGCGCGTGGACATCATCTACTCGCGCCTGTCGCTCAAGCCCAAGGTCGGCTTGGATCTGCTGGCACTGGCTGGCATGGCGCTGTTCGTCGGCACGCTGCTGTTCCATGTCGGCGGGGTGCTGTGGGATTCCATCGCCTATCGCTCGATTTCCACCACGCCGCTGCAGGTGCCGCAGTGGATTCCCCAGTCACTGTGGTTCGCCGGGTACCTGTTCTTCGCCACCACCATCCTGGTGCTGGCCTACAACAGCGTGATTCAGCTGCGTCAGCAACGCTGGGCGGCGGCCAACGCACTGATCGGCATCAACTCCGTCGAGGAGGAGATCGAGGAAGAATCGCACTCCGGCCGCCCTCACGACATTACCCGGGAGGGCCGCTAAATGTTGGCTTTCACCCTTATCGTGCTGCTGGGCCTGCTCGGCCTGAGCGTCGCTGCGGCGGTCAGCGTGGGCCTGCTGGGCATGTCGCTGGCCGAGCTGTTCTCGGCGCTGCCATTGAGCAACGCCATGGGCGAAATCGCCTGGAGTACCGGCGCCGAATTCCTGCTGGTGGCCATTCCGCTGTATATCCTGATGGGCGAGTTGCTGGTCTGCTCGGGCGTGGCCGGGCGTATGTACAGCGCCGCCGACAAGTGGCTGTCGTGGCTGCCAGGCGGCCTGATGAACTCGAACATCGGAGCCTCGGCACTGTTTTCCGCCACCAGCGGCTCCAGCGTGGCCACGGCGGCGACCATTTCGACCATCGCCCTGCCGGAGCAGGAGCGCAAAGGCTACCCGGCACCGCTGTTCCTCGGTTCCATCGCGGCGGGCGGCACCCTGGGCATTCTGATTCCGCCGTCGATCAACATGATCCTGTTCGCGTTGATCGCCAACCTCTCGGTACCCAAGCTCTATCTGGCGGCGACCATTCCCGGCCTGCTGCTGTGCGTGATGTTCGTGGCGATGATCGTGATCACCTGCATGATCTGGCCGAAACTCGGCGGCACCCGGCAGCACGCCACCTGGGCCGAACGCCTGGCGAGCATCCCCGACCTGCTGCCGCCGCTGGCGATCTTCGTGCTGGTGGTCGGCGCCATCTACAGTGGTTTCGCCACCGCCAGCGAGTCGGCGGCACTGGGTGTGCTGGCTGCGTTCGGCCTGGGCCTGTGGCGCCGGACCTTCACGTTGCAGAACCTGGGCCAGGCATTCGAATCCACCATGCGCACCAGCGGGATGATCATCTTCATCACCCTGTCGGCGTTCTTCCTCAACTTCGTGCTGTCGGCCATCGGCCTGACGCCGACGCTGGTCAGCTTCGTCACCGACCTGGACATGTCACCGATGGCCACGCTGCTGGCGATCATCCTGTTCTACATCGTGCTCGGCTGTTTCATGGATACGCTGGCGATGTTGATCACCACCGCGCCGCTGGTGGTGCCGGTGATCGTGGCGCTGGGTTTCGACCCCTTGTGGTTCGGGGTGATCCTGATCGTGCTCTGCGAGATGGGGCAGATAACACCGCCGTTCGGCATGAACCTGTTCGTGGTGCAGAGCATTCGCAATAAAGGCAACTTCATGGATGTCATCTATGGGGCGTTGCCGTTCTGCCTGGTACTGCTGTTACTTATCGCGCTATTGATCCTGTTCCCGCAACTTGCACTGTGGCTCCCACAATTCGCGTGACGCTATTGATACCTGCGCGATACACGAATACTAACTGGATAAATTAAAACGACTGATTAGTTAAGATACGCTGCAAAAGGACTTGCACTATTACCCATCTTATTTCGCGACGCCGATCAGAAACCCTGCCGGCCACCACAGCCCACTCACTACAGCCCGCCCAACCCGCGGCGGCGCTCGGCTGCCTGAGCGCTTACAAACGGCTGAAATTTGCAAGACAATAACGCGCTAAATCGCGTTACTTATTGGTGCGTGCGCGCTATGGAAGTGCATTTAGCATCACTATCTGCGGTTTTTATCAGCCTAATAAAAACATTGAATCCGACTCTTCGGGTAGTGCCGTTGACACTCGATGGCAATGAGAAAAGAATCAATCACCGCGTATGGCAACATACGACTAATAACAAAAAGGTGATACATGCCCGCCTATTTCATCACGGCCAACGTTGCCGTATCGGACACTTCCACGAGTGCCGAAAACAATGATCAAGCAACTTCCTTACTTCGCTCATCTGCCCATTCGCTGGAGAGAGCACCGTGAAAAACATTCTGACTATCTACTTCACCGCGCTGAAAGTGCTGATCGTTTCCAGCCTGGTGTGTATCACTCTGTTGATCTTCTTCAACGTCGTCCTGCGCTATGGCTTCAACTCCGGGCTGTTCTTCAGCGAGGAGATCTCGCGGCTGGCATTCGTCTGGCTGGTGTTCGCCGGGGCCCAGTTGATGCTCCATGAGAACGGCCATATCGGCGTCGACATCGTGACCAGTCGCGTGTCGCCAACCGTCGGCAAATACCTGCTGCTGCTCACCCAGGTGCTGATGCTCTACGTCACCTGGCTGTTCCTGGAGGGCAGCTGGAAGCAGACGCTGATCAACCTGCATGTCGGTGCGCCATCGACTGGCGTGTCCATGGCGCTGTTCTACGGCGCAGGGCTGGTGTTCTCGGTGCTCAGCGCTGCGCTGATCGCCATGCAGATGATCGACAACCTGAGAAAACCGGCGGGCAGCTACAAGCCGCAGACCGCCGAACCCGACACCCACGTCGCACCCACCACCCAAGCAGGGGTACTGAAGTAATGGCCCTCACCGTCTTCGTCGGCGTGCTGATGGCCGCCATCCTCATCGGCGCCCCCATCGCCTACGCCCTGATTCTCTGTGGCGTGGCCCTGATGTGGCTGCTGGGGCTGTTCGATGGGCAGATCATCGCGCAGAACATCATCAACTCCGCCGGCAGCTTCCCCCTGCTGGCCATTCCGCTGTTCATCATCGCCGGTGAGGTGATGAACAGCGGCGGGCTGTCCAAACGCATCATCAACCTGGCCATCGCCATGGTTGGCCACCTGCGTGGTGGCCTCGGCTACGTGACCATCTTCGCGGGCGTGTTGCTGTCCAGCCTGTCTGGCTCGGCACTGGCCGACGCGGCCTCGCTGACCGCGCTGCTGCTGCCGATGATGGTCATCGCCGGCTACAACAAGAACCGCTCCGGTGGCCTGATCGCTTCGGTCTCGGTGCTCGGCTCGATCATCCCGCCGAGCATCGGCTTCGTGGTGCTGGGCGTGGCGTCCGGCCTGTCGATCACCAAGCTGTTCCTCGCCGGCATCGCTCCGGGGCTGATGATCGCCGTGGCGCTGTGCGTGGCCTGGTGGCTGGTATCACGCCGCGACACCGACGTGAAGCTGAGCCCCAAGGCATCCGGCAAGGAGCGCGCCAAGGCCTTCGTCGACAGCATCTGGGCGCTGATGCTGCCGGTGATCATCGTCGTCGGCCTGCGCTTTGGCGTGGTGACGCCGACCGAAGCGGGCGCCGTGGCCAGCGTCTATGCGCTGCTGGTTTCCGCACTGGTGTACCGCGAGCTGAATCTGAAGGATCTCAACGCGCTGCTGCTGCGTGCCGGCAAGACCACGGCAGCGGTGATGTTCCTGGTCGCGGCGGCATCGATCCCGGCGTGGATGATCACCATCGCCGACATTCCCGGCCAGATCATCGACCTGATCGCGCCGGTGATGGACAACCCGAAGCTGCTGATCCTGGTGCTGATGCTGCTGATCCTGGTGATCTCCATGGTCATGGATCTGACGCCCACCGTATTGCTGCTCGCGCCGATCCTGGTACCGGTGGTGACGGCGGCGGGCATCGATCCGATCTATTTCGGCGTGCTGTTCATGATCAATTGCTCCATCGGCCTGATCACCCCGCCCGTGGGTACGGTGCTCAACGTCGTCTGCGGTATCGGACGAATGCGCTACGAAGCGCTGCTCAAGGGCACCTTCCCGTTCCTGATCGCCGAAATCATCGTGCTGTTCCTGCTCGTCGCCTTTCCGCAGCTGGTCACCGTGCCGGCCGAATGGTTCGCCAAATAACAACAACCACAACAAGGATTCCATCATGAAGATGAAATTGACCGCACTCGCCGCGTTGCTCTTCGCCAGCAGTTTGAGCTTCGCCGCCGAGTACAACTCGCACACCATCAAATTCGCCGCCACCAGCCCGAAGGGCACTCCGCCAGCCATCGGCATGGAACTGTTCGCCAAGAAAGTCAGCGAGCGCAGCGGCGGCAAGATCAAGGTGCGCACCTTCCCCAATGGCGTGCTGGGCGGCGACGTGCAGGTACTGTCGTCGCTGCAGGGCGGGGTGATCGAGATGATGACCTGGAACGCCGGGCTGATGCTCAACCACGTCACCGACTTCGGCATCCTCGACTTCCCGTTCCTGTACACCGACACCGCCAAGGTCGACGCCATGCTCGATGGCGAAGTCGGCAAGATGCTCACCGACCAGTTGCCGCAGCAGAACCTGGTCGGCCTGGCGTTCTGGGAGCTGGGGGTGCGCAACCTGACCAACAACAAGCGCCCGGTGGAGAAGCTCGAAGACATCGCCGGCCTGAAGATCCGCGCTCAGCAATCGCCGCTGTTCCTCGATGTGTGGTCGGCACTCGGCGCCAACCCGACGCCGCTGCCATTCACCGAAGTGCACACGGCGCTGGAGACCGGCACGGTCGACGGTCAGGAGAACCCGGCCGCGCTGATCCTCGCCTCCAAGTTCAACGAGGTGCAGAAGTACCTGAGCCTCACCCACCACAACTACAACCCGCAGATCGTCCTGATCGGCAAGACCTTCTGGGACACGCTCAACGACGACGAGAAGAAGCTGATCAGCGAGGTGGCCATGGAGGTGCGCCTGGAGCAGCGGCAGATCTCCCGCGAAGCGGACAGCAAGGCTATCGCCGAACTGGAAGCGTCGGGCATGACGGTCAACCCGCTGCCGGATGAAGAAGTCGCCCGTATCCAGGAAAAGATCCGCCCGGTCGTCGACAAGTACGCCGCCAAGATCAATCCCGAGCTCGTGAAGAAAGTTTACGAGGCCATGGACGTCGCCCAGCCCTGAACACCTGTTCATGATCTTCCGCCCCCAGGTTCGTCGATTTTGGTAGCCAAGGGGCGGGAGCTGACGGCTGATCGCCCCTTGTGGGAACGGGCCATGCCCGTGATTTCGCGGGCATGGCCCGCTCCCACAGGTACTGCATCAATGGCTACTTCTGCCTTGGAGCTGCCACGTCATGCACACAACGATCGTGAACAGTCCCTAAGCACCGCAGCGTCGCTGCACGAACAAGCGCGCCCGATCGCTCGGGCGCGTTCTGCCTGTCATAGAGGAAACCCATGAAAATTTCGGTCGCGCAGATACACCCCATTCCCGGCAACCCGACCCAGACCATCGAGAAAGTCGCCGAGCTGTCACGCCAGACGGCACTCGAAGGCTCGCGCCTGATCGCCTTCCCAGAATGCCTGCTCACCGGCGGCTCGTTCGACAGCCGCGAAGATCTGGAGCGTGGCGCTATCGACATCGAAGCGCTGGCCCCACTGCTGGCCGTGAGCGCAGAGACGGGTATCTACATCATCGCCGGCTTCTACGAACGCCGCCCGGACGCCATCTTCAACACGGCAGCGCTGATCGGCCCCGAAGGTATCGTGGGCCTGCATCGCAAACGTCACCTGCCGTTCATGATCGGTGACCGCTTCACCGATACCCCGGATGAGTGGACACCGCCGGTGTTCGATACCGAGATCGGTCGCATCGGCATGGCCATCTGTTATGAAATCCGTTTCCCGGAAGTGGTACGCACCCTGGCCCTGGAAGGCGCCGACATCGTCGTGTTGCCGGCCGCCTGGCCAGAGCAGGCGCGCATGCTGCCGGACATCTTCAGCACCGTGCGGGCAGCCGAGAACATCGTCTACTTCGTGGCCCCGAACCGTAACGACATGGATGGCGGCATGCAGTTCATCGGCATGAGCCACATCATCGAGCCGTCCGGCAAGACGCTGGTACGTGCTGGCGCGGAAGATGGTGTGTTCACCGTCGAGATCGACGTCGAGAAGGCCCGCAACAAGTCGCTGATCCGTGAACCCGGCGTGTTCGAAGTGCATCCCTTCCGCGATCGCCTGCCCGATACCTACCGCATCTGAGGTGACCTGATGACCAGCACGCTCAAACAGTTGATGGCCCGCTCGCACACCTACGGCATGAACATCTACGGCACGTCGTCGATGGCCATCGAGGTGGCGGGCAACTGGGGCCTGGATTTCGTTTTCATTGATGCCGAGCACACTTCGCTGGGTGTCGACCGCGACATGGAAAAGCTCATCCTGGCAGCCAAGTGCTCGGGTATTCATAGCCTGGTGCGGGTACGCGGCACCCTCGAGTGGGATATCCGCAAGGCGCTGGAAATGGGGGCATCGGGGGTGATCATTCCGCAGGTGCACAACGCCGAGCAGATGCGCACCATCATCCGCTACAGCAAATTCCCACCGATGGGCCGCCGTGGCGGTGACAGCTCGGTGCGCTCGGCCAACTACGCAGGGCCGAACTTCGACTGGGGCAGTTATACCCAGGCAGAGAATGAACGCAGCGTGATCGTGCCGATGGCGGAGAGCTACGAGTTCTTCGACAACATCGACGAGATCCTCGACGTCGAGGGTATCGACGCCGTGCACTTCGGCCCAGCCGACTACTCCCTGTCGCGCCAATTGCCAGTCGACTATCGACTGGGCAACCCTGAAGTGCTGCAACGCCTGGAGCTGCTGATCGAGAAATGCCACGCCCGCTCGATACAGGTCATGGTGCCCTGCTTCCCCGCCGACGGCGAAACCGCCAAACGCCTGCTCGAGATGGGCAGCGACATGCTGCTTATGGGCAGCGACCTGTCCTGGCTCAACCAGGGCGGGCGCAGCATCGCTGCGGTCAAGGAACAGCTGCAATAACCGAGTAAAGCGCCAAACAACGAAGCCCGCATAAAGCGGGCTTCGTCGTTTTAGAGAAACGGGCCATTGCAGGAGCCGGCTTGCCGCGATGCTCTTGACCGCAGCTCGCCAGCAAGCTGGCTCCTACACGTGTCCTGTACCCTGGGCTGAGCGACGCGAAAGCTGGGGCGCGATCCGTAGGGTGGAAGACGCTTCACCCTTCCACCACTGCCCCCCGCGCGCAGGACGACCTGTTGTAGGAGCCGGCTTGCCGGCGATGCTCTTAACCGCGGCTCGCCAGCAAGCTTGCGCCTACGTGCGGGCAGCCACAGCCTTTTCTGGCGCCGAAAAGACGAAACCCCAGACCTCTGTCGAGATCT
>NZ_JARVSV010000047.1:0-33565 GCF_030209025.1 Pseudomonas sp. MEJ086 | reverse complement strand
TGGCTGGCTATTCAGAGCATGCGGCTCGGAGCTTCGGGCTGCGGGCGTTGTCGGTGGTGGGCTGAAGCCCACCCTACGGCGCGCGGTTTGGCTTCAAGGGCCCCGCTGAGGCCCGGGCCGGCAGCGCTATCCAACCGGCAACCCGATCACCCGGCCGACATACGCGGAGCGCGGCATGTCTCGCTGCGAATCGGCCAGTTCGGCGACGCGCCTGGCGACCTGTTCATCGAAGGGCGCCGAGCGGCCGCTGGCGGTGTCGATGTTCATCAGCATCTGTTCGCTTTCGGCCACTGTCTGCCCGTCGTCGCAGCGCTCGATCAGGTGATGGATGTGCAGGCGCTTGCGGTCATGGCCGAGCAGTTGGCTGCGCACCTGAACGCCCACACCAAGTTTCACCTCGGCGAGAAAATTGAGGTGGCACTCCAGCGTGTAGAGCGTATGCGCGGTACGCGCCCTGCCTGCCTCGTCGAGACCGAGGAGCTCCATCAGCCCATCGGTGGCGAAGCTGCAGATCAGCAGGTAGTAGGCATCGCGCAGGTGGCCGTTGTAGTCGACCCAGTCGGCCTGCACCGCGGTTCGGTAAGTAACGGGCAGCATGCTCATTCCTCGAAGGTGAAACCATGGCGCGCCTTGGTCTGGCGCACGGCATCGAGTACCGCCAGCAGGCAGTCGTCGCGGTAGCGCTCCAGCTCGGCGATGCTGCGCTGGCCCTGCTGCACGCCGGTACCGGTGACCACATCGTCGATCAGCGCTTCGGTCAGCTCGGGGGCTTGCAGATAGGTCCAGGGCAGCTTCAGCGCCGGCCCGAACTGGGCCATGAAGTGGCGCATGCCGGCGTCGCCGCCCGCCAGGGTGTAGGTCATGAAGGTGCCCATGAACGACCAGCGCAGCCCGGCACCGAAGCGGATCGCGTCGTCGATCTCACCGGTGGTGGCCACACCGTCGTTGACCAGATGCAGCGCCTCGCGCCACAGCGCCTCGAGCAAGCGGTCGGCGATAAAACCCGGGACTTCCTTGCGCACGTGCAGCGGGCGCATACCCAGCGCGCGGTAGATGGCGCTGGCGGCCTGCACGGCCTCAGGCGCGGTGCGCTGGCCACCGACCACCTCCACCAACGGCAACAGGTACACCGGATTGAACGGATGGCCGACCACACAGCGTTCCGGGTGATGCGCCCCGGCATAGAACTCGCTGGGCAGCAGGCCGGAGGTGCTGGAGCCGATGATCACATCGGGGCGCGCGGCGGCGCTGATCCGGGCGTGCAGATCGAGCTTGAGCTCGAGGCGTTCGGGTGCGCTCTCCTGGATGAAGTCGGCATCGGCCACACAGGCATCGAGGTCATCGAAAAAGCGCAGTCGATCCAGCGTTGCTCCTGGCGTCAGCCCCTGCTTCTGCAGGGCCGGCCAGGCATTGGCGATGCGCGTGCGCAGCGCCGCTTCGGCGCCCGGCGCCGGGTCCCAGGCATGCACGTCGAGGCCATGGGCCAGGGCACGGGCGACCCAGCCCGCACCGATCACGCCGGTGCCGAGGGCGGCGAAGATTTTGATATCGGTAATGAAGGACATTTCCAAGCTCCAGGCTAAAGGCTCAGCGTTTTTTCAGGTTCATCTTTACGCGCCCTTCGGCCGGGCTCAGCACCCGCCCACCAAGACGCTCGATGATCTCGGCCGCACGCTCGACCAGCGAGCCGTTGCTGGCCGGCACGCCCTTGTCCAGCCAGATGTTGTCTTCCAGGCCGACGCGCACGTTGCCGCCCAGCAGCATGGCCTGAGCGAGCATGGGCATCTGCATGCGGCCAATGCCGAAGCCGGCCCAGGTCAGGCCCGGTGGCAGGTTGTCGACCATGGCCTTCATGGTCGTGGTGTCCGCCGGTGCGCCCCAGGGAATCCCCAGGCACAGCTGGATCAGCGGGTCGTCCAGCAGGCCTTCCTTGATCATTTGCCTGGCGAACCACAGGTGGCCGGTGTCGAAGATTTCCAGCTCGGCCTTCACGCCCAGCTCGGTGATGCGCTTGGCACCAGCGCGCAGCTGCGCCGGGGTGGAGACGTAGATGAAGTCGCCGTCGCCGAAATTCAGGGTGCCGCAATCCAGGGTGCAGATCTCCGGCAGCAGCTCCTCGATATGGGCCAGGCGGGTCAGCGGGCCGACCAGATCGGTACCGGTGCCAAATTCCAGCGGCTGTTCGCCCCGGCCGATCTCCAGGTCGCCCCCCATGCCGGCAGTGAGGTTGATGATCACGTCGGTGTCGCTCTCGCGGATGCGCTCGACCAGCTCGCGGTACAACGCCCCGTCGCGGCTCGGCTTGCCGGTCTGCGGATCACGAACATGACAGTGGGCGACAGTGGCACCGGCCTTGGCGGCCTCGATGGCAGCGGCGGCGATCTGCTTCGGGGTGACCGGAATGGCCGGATGACGGCCAACGGTATCGCCAGCGCCGGTGACCGCACAGGTGATGATGACTTCATTGTTCATGTTCGATCTCCTCTTCTTCGGGGCGAACGCCGCCACCGCGCAAGCACGGTAACGACACGGGATGGGATTAGCGGTTGGCGTTCAGGGCTTCGGCGGCAGGCTTGCCGTCACGGGTGGTGACGCCTTCCAGCCAGCCGGCGACGGCCTCGGGGTTGGCGGCAATCCACTCACGCGCCACCTTGTCCGGTGCCTGGCGATCCATGATCGGCTGCATCAGCTCGGCCTCCTGCTCACTGGTGAAACGCAGGCTGGTCAGCAGGCGATTGGCGTTGGGGCAGCGCTGGGCGTAGTCCGGCGACGTCACCGTGGAAACCGTCGCAGCCCCGTCGTTGGGGCCGAACACCCCTTCGGTGCCGCTCAGGTAGGTGATCGGCATCTGCAGGTTCATCGGATGCGGCTTCCAGCCGAAGAACACCACCGGTTTCTCGCTGCGCACCGCACGGCCCACCGCGGCGAGCATGCCGGCCTCGCTGGATTCCACCAGCTTGAACTCACCAAGACCGAAGCGGTTCTGGTCGATCATCTTCTGGATCGCCATATTGGCGCCGGAACCGGCCTCGATACCGTAGATCTTGCCGTCCAGCTGGCTCTTGAAGCGCGGGATATCGGCCAGGGTCCTGAGGCCCTGCTCGGCGGCGTAACTGGGCACGGCGAGCACCGCAACGGCGTCGTTCAACGACGGCTGCTCGGCCACCTTCACCGCGCCGGAATCGAGGAAGGGCTTGATGTTGTCGTCCATGATCGGCTTCCAGTAGCCGAGAAAGGCGTCGACCTGACCCTTCTGAATGCCGGCGAAGATGATCTGCTGCGACGCCTGGGTCTGGGTCGTTTCATAGCCGAGGCCCTGCAGCAGTTCGCTGGCCACGGCGGTGGTGGCGACGACGTCCGTCCAGCCGACGGCGCCAAGGCGAACGGTCTTGCAACTCTCCTCGTCGGCGGCCAGCAAGGGCGTACTCAACAGGGTAAGCGTGCAGCACGCTGCGAATGCGGTAAGCGCTTTCATCGATAGGCTCCTCTCAACGGTTTGATCTGGTTTTTAGTACCGTGACCGGAAAAGCGTGATTCCGATGCATGCACCTTACGCAGATACCCGGCAAGCGATTCGCACTATATCGACACAAATCCAGACCATACCGACTTGATCGGAGAGCGCTCCTGCCGTTAGATGCGGATTCCACACGCGGGGCTCCGCCATGTCGCACCACTTCTGTTTCTTCCTGCTGCCTGGGTTTTCGATGATGGGGCTGATGTCCGCCATCGAGCCGTTGCGGGTTGCCAATCGCTTTCACGCACACTACAGCTGGCGCCTGCTCAGCGACGATGGCCAGGCCGTACCGGCCAGCAACGGCATGTCGCTGAATGTCGACGACGCTCTGGATGACGAGTTGGCGGATGCCAGCCTGTTCGTGGTGGCCGGTTTCGATCCGCTGGCGACGTTCAGCCCGCAGTTGGCGAGCCGCCTGCGCCGAGCGGATCGGGAGTGCCGGGTGCTGGGCGGCATCGACACCGGCAGCTTCGTGCTGGCCGAGGCCGGGCTGCTGGAAACACGGCAGCGCTTCACCCTGCACTGGGAGGCGCTGGATGCCTTTCGCGAACGTTATCCACAGTTGCAGCCGACCCAGGAACTGTTCGAAATCGATGGCCGGCGCATCACCAGTGCAGGCGGCACCAGCAGCCTCGACCTGATGCTCGGGCTGATCGGCCGCGACCATGGCGAGCCGCTGTCGATTCAGGTATCCGAGCAGTTCGTGCTCGGCCGCATCCGTACGCGGCTGGATCACCAGCGCATGCAGGTCAGCAGCCGCTATGGCATCCACGACAAGAAGCTGGCCCTGGTGATCGCCGAGATGGAGCGCTGCACCGAGGAGCCTCGTTCTCCGGGGCAGCTGGCCGACACGGTGGGCATCACCACCCGACAACTGGAGCGGCTGTTCCGTCAGCACCTGAACACCACGCCCATCACCTTCTACCTCGGCCTGCGGCTCGACAAGGCACGCCATCTGTTGCGCCAGAGCGACCTCAGCGTGCTGGAGGTGGCGCTGGCCTGCGGCTTCGAGTCGGCCTCCTACTTCGCCCGCCGCTACCGCACCCGCTTCGCCGTCAGCCCGCGGCAGGATCGACACGAAACGGCCCCACCCACCCTACGACCGTGAAAAGGCGCAAGCAGCCTACGGGCTGCAACGTGGCGAAAGCGGACATCGGCGTAGTATTTGTGGGAGCGGGCCATGCCCGCGATTTTTCGCGCGCATGGCGCGCTCCCACAGTGGATCCGCGAACGACTGCTTCCGCCTTGTAGCTGCATGCCGGTCATCCCCTGCTCTGGAACAGGCCTGCCCAGAGAGGCTTATCCATTCACGACTTCGCCTTGACGCTTTCGGCAATCCCCCAGTCGTTTTTGCACCCGGTCGATCGGGCGTCGAGGCATATGCTCCCCACAAAGCGCCAGCAACGAATCTGGTGCCACCAATCAAGGGGAGCAGCCTGATGAGCCCAGCCGAATTGCACGCCGACAGCATCGTCATCGACGGTCTGATCATCGCCAAGTGGAACCGCGAACTGTTCGAAGACATGCGCAAGGGCGGCCTGACCATGGCCAACTGCACCGTGTCGGTCTGGGAGGATTTTCAGGAAACCATCGATGCCATCGCCTCCAGCCAGAAACTGATCCGCGAGAACAGCGACCTGGTGATGCAGGTGCGCAGCACCGCCGACATCCGCCGCGCCAAGGAACTGGGCAAGACCGGCATCCTCTTCGGCTTCCAGAATGCCCATGCGTTCGAGGACCAGATCGGCTACGTGGAGATCTTCAAGCAGCTCGGCGTGGGCATCGTGCAGATGTGCTACAACACCCAGAATCTGGTCGGCACCGGCTGTTACGAGCGTGACGGCGGGCTGTCCGGCTTCGGTCGCGAGATCGTCGCCGAGATGAACCGCGTCGGCGTGATGTGCGACCTGTCCCACGTCGGCAGCAAGACCAGCGAGGAAGTCATCCTCGAATCCACCAAGCCCGTCACCTACTCCCACTGCCTGCCGTCCGGCCTGAAAGAACACCCGCGCAACAAGTCCGACGCCGAGCTGAAGTTCATCGCCGACCACGGCGGCTTCGTTGGCGTGACCATGTTCGCGCCCTTCCTGGCCAAAGGCATCGACTCGACCATCGACGACTACGCCGAAGCCATCGAGTACGTGATGAACATCGTCGGCGAAGACGCCATCGGCATCGGCACCGACTTCACCCAGGGCCACGGCCAGGACTTCTTCGAGTACCTGACCCACGACAAGGGCTACGCCCGCCGCCTTACCAACTTCGGCAAGATCGTCAACCCGCTTGGCATCCGCACCGTAGGCGAATTCCCCAACCTCACCGAAACCCTACTCAAGCGCGGCATGAGCGAACGCACCGTGCGCAAGGTCATGGGCGAGAACTGGGTGAGGGTACTCGCCGACGTCTGGGGCGAATGATGAATACCTGCGCAGCCTACTGCGCCAACCGATAGCGGCGGCGCGTCCTCGCGGCGCGCTCGCTACGGCTCCACAGGCATTCATCCGCACCGTTCAAACATGCAAGACAACGAATTCTGGAGTTAACAACATATGGCCACCCACGCCCCCGAAATGCCCATCCAGGTCGACGACGAAACCGGCGTCTGGACCACCGACGCCCTGCCGATGCTTTACGTGCCGCGGCATTTCTTCGTGAACAACCACATGGGCATCGAGGAAGTGCTCGGCGCCGACAAGTACGCCGAGATTCTCTACAAGGCTGGCTACAAATCCGCCTGGCACTGGTGCGAGAAGGAAGCCGAGTGCCACGGCATCGAAGGCGCCGCGGTATTCGAGCACTACATGAAACGCCTGTCGCAACGCGGCTGGGGGCTGTTCGAAACGCAGAAACTCGATCTGCAAACCGGCTATGCCGAAGTGAAGCTCAAGCACTCCGCCTTCGTGTACGTCTACGGCAAGGTCGGCCGCAAGGTGGACTACATGTTCACCGGCTGGTTCTCCGGCGCCATCGATCAGATTCTCGCCGCCAAAGGCAGCTCGATCCGCACCGTCTCCGTACAGGAATACAGCGGCTCGGAAGAAGGCCACGACGATGGCTTGTTCATTACCCGCCCGCTGTAACCAATAGGGCACGAGGCGCCACCCGATAAAGGTGCCTCTGCCCGCGTCAACCGTGAACGCTGTGCAGTCGCCGAGGAGAAGGTCATGGCCTTCGAAGCAATGTTCCAGCCGATCCAGATCGGCAAACTGACCATCCGTAACCGCGTGCTCTCCACCGCGCACGCGGAGGTGTATGCCACCGACGGCGGCATGACCACCGAGCGCTACGTGAAGTACTACGAGGAGAAGGCCAAGGGCGGCATCGGCCTGGCCATCTGCGGTGGTTCCTCGGTGGTGGCCATCGACAGCCCGCAGCACTGGTGGGCATCGGTGAACCTGGCGACCGACCGGATCATCCCGCACTTCCAGAACCTGGCCGACGCCATGCACAAGCATGGCGCCAAGATCATGATCCAGATTACCCACATGGGCCGTCGCTCACGCTGGGATGGCGGCCACTGGCCGACCCTGATGTCGCCGTCCGGCATCCGCGAGCCGGTGCACCGCGCCACCTGCAAGACCATCGAGCCGGAGGAAATCTGGCGGGTGATCGGCAACTACGCCCAGGCCGCACGCCGGGCCAAGGAAGGCGGCCTGGATGGCGTCGAACTGTCCGCCGTGCACCAGCACATGATCGACCAGTTCTGGTCGCCACGGGTCAACAAACGCACCGACGAATGGGGTGGCAGCTTCGAAGGCCGCATGAAGTTCGGCATGGAAGTGCTCAAGGCCGTGCGCGCCGAAGTGGGCGACGATTTCTGCGTGGGCATGCGCATCTGCGGCGACGAGTTCCACCCGGACGGTCTGTCCCATGACGACATGAAGCAGATCGCCAAGTACTACACCGACACCGGCATGCTCGACTTCCTCGGCGTGGTCGGCTCGGGCTGCGATACCCACAACACCCTGGCCAACGTCATCCCCAACATGAGCTACCCGCCGGAGCCGTTCCTGCACCTGGCGGCCGGCATCAAGGAAGTGGTCAACGTGCCGGTGCTGCACGCGCAGAACATCAAGGACCCGAACCAGGCCACGCGCATCCTCGAAGGCGGCTACGTGGACATGGTCGGCATGACCCGCGCGCACATCGCCGATCCGCACCTGATCGCCAAGATCAAGATGGGCCAGATCGACCAGATCAAACAGTGCGTCGGCGCCAACTACTGCATCGACCGCCAGTACCAGGGCCTGGACGTGCTGTGCATCCAGAACGCCGCGACCAGCCGCGAGTACATGGGCCTGCCGCACATCATCGAGAAATCCACCGGGCCGAAACGCAAAGTGGTCGTCGTCGGCGGCGGCCCGGCCGGGATGGAGGCCGCCCGCGTGGCCGCCGAACGCGGTCATGACGTGACCCTGTTCGAGAAACAGGAGCAGCTTGGCGGGCAGATCACCCTGGCCTCGAAAGCCCCGCAACGTGACCAGATCGCTGGCATCACCCGCTGGTATCAGTTGGAGCTGGCACGCCTGGGCATAGACCTGCGCCTGGGTACCGCGGCCGACGTGGACACCATCAACGACCTGCGTGCCGATATCGTCGTGCTCGCCAATGGCGGCCACCCGTTCCTCGAACAGGTCGAGCACTGGGGCGCGGCCGAAGGCCTGGTGGTCAGCAGCTGGGACATCCTCAGCGGCAAGGTGGCGCCGGGCAAGACCGTACTGGTGTACGACACCATCTGCGAATTCACCGGCATGTCGGTGGCGGACTTCCTCGCCGACAAGGGTGCCCAGGTCGAGATCGTCACCGACGACATCAAGCCGGGCGTGGCCATCGGCGGCACCAGTTTCCCGACCTACTACCGCAGCATGTACCCCAAGGAAGTGATCATGACCGGCGACATGATGCTGGAGAAGGTCTACGCCGAGGGCGACAAGAAGATCGCCGTGCTGGAGAACGAGTACACCGGCGCCAGGGAAGAGCGCGTGGTCGATCAGGTGGTGGTCGAGAACGGCGTGCGCCCGGACGAGGGCCTGTACTACGCGCTGAAGGAAGGCTCGCGCAACAAGGGCCAGATGGACATCGACGCGCTGTTCGCCATCCAGCCACAGCCCGCGCTGAGCCAGGCCGGTGAGGGTTACCTGCTGTTCCGCATCGGCGACTGCGTGGCCCAGCGCAACACCCATGCGGCGATCTATGACGCGCTGCGGCTTTGTAAAGATTTTTAAGCAGCCTCCCTGTAGGAGCCGGCTTGCCGGCGATGAACGATAACGCGGCCCAAGCGACAACCGCGGAGCCCGAATCGCTGGCAAGCCAGCTCCTACAAGACCCTTGCGGGAGCTTCACCATGCTTGGCACCCTTCTCCCCATCCTGCTCTTCGCCGCCCTCGGCCTGGCCGTACTCGGCGCCGCGAAACGCTTCTTCATGTGGCGCCGTGGCCGGCCCGCCCAGGTCGACTGGCTCGGTGGCCTGCTGAACATGCCGCGGCGCTATCTGGTCGATCTGCACCACGTGGTCGAGCGTGACGCCTACATGTCGAAAACCCACGTGGCGACGGCGGGGGGCTTCGTGCTTGCCGCCGTGCTGGCGATCGTCGTGCATGGTTTCGGCCTGCACAACCGCATCCTCGGCTTCGCCCTGCTGGCCGCGACGGCCTGCATGTTCGTTGGCGCCCTGTTCGTCGCCAAACGCAGACGCAATCCGCCGGCGCGGCTGTCGAAAGGCCCGTGGATGCGCCTGCCGAAAAGCCTGCTGATGTTCTCCGCGAGCTTCTTCATCGCCACGCTGCCGGTGGCCGGCATTCTGCCCACCGACTTCGGCGGCTGGGTGCTTGCGGCACTCCTGGCCGTGGGCGTGGCTTGGGGGGTGTGCGAACTGTTCTTTGGCATGACCTGGGGCGGGCCGATGAAGCATGCCTTCGCCGGCGCCCTGCACCTGGCCTGGCACCGCCGCAGCGAACGCTTTGGCGGGGGTCGCTCCACCGGCCTCAAAGCACTCGACCTGAGCGATCGCAAAGCACCGCTGGGTGTGGAAAAACCCACCGACTTCACCTGGAACCAGTTGCTCGGCTTCGACGCCTGCGTGCAGTGCGGCAAATGCGAGGCCATGTGCCCGGCCTTCGCGGCTGGCCAGCCACTGAACCCGAAGAAACTGATCCAGGACATGGTCATCGGCCTGGCCGGTGGCAGCGACGCCAAGTTCGCCGGCTCGCCCTACCCAGGCAAACCACTCGGTGAGCACAGCGGCGGCCCGCATCAGCCCATCGTCTCGCTGCAGGGCAAGGCGCTGGTCGATGCCGACACCCTGTGGTCATGCACCACCTGCCGCGCCTGCGTGGAGGAGTGCCCGATGATGATCGAGCATGTCGATGCCATCGTCGACATGCGCCGCCACCTGACCCTGGAGAAAGGCTCGACGCCGAACAAGGGTGCCGAGGTACTGGAAAACCTCATCGCCACCGACAACCCGGGCGGCTTCGCACCGGGCGGACGGCTGAACTGGGCCGCTGACCTGAACCTGCCGCTGCTCAGCGAGAAACAGCGCACCGACGTGCTGTTCTGGGTCGGCGACGGCGCCTTCGACATGCGCAACCAGCGCACCCTGCGCGCCTTCGTGAAGATCCTCAAGGCGTCCGGGGTGGACTTCGCCGTGCTCGGCCTGGAGGAGCGCGACAGCGGTGACGTGGCCCGCCGTCTCGGCGACGAGGCGACCTTCCAGCAACTGGCCAACCGCAATATCGCCACCCTGGCCAAGTACCAGTTCAAGACCATTGTCTCCTGCGACCCGCACAGCTTCCACGTGCTGAAGAACGAGTACGGCGCCCTGGGCGGCCATTATCAGGTCATGCACCACAGCACCTTCATCGAATCGTTGATGCAGCGCGACCTGCTGTCTCTCGGCCAGCACAAGGGCGGCAGCGTGACCTATCACGACCCCTGCTATCTGGGCCGCTACAACGGCGAATATGAGGCGCCGCGCACGGTGCTCAAGGCCATCGGCATCGAAGTCAGGGAAATGGCCCGTTCCGGTTTCCGCTCACGCTGCTGTGGCGGTGGCGGTGGCGCGCCGATCACCGACATCCCCGGCAAGCAGCGGATTCCCGACATGCGCATGGAAGACATCAAGGAAACCGGTGCCGAACTGGTGGCCGTCGGCTGCCCGCAATGCACCGTGATGCTCGAAGGCGTGGTCGAACCGCGCCCGCAGATCAAGGACATCGCCGAGCTGGTGGCCGAGGTACTGATCGAAAACGACGTACCGCAAAAGCAACCAGCGCCGCGACGTGAACTGGCGGAGGTGCCGTGATGATGGAACACCCCACTCACGTAGGAACCCGCTTGCGGGCGGTCGTGGCCACACGCTGCGCCAACGATGAGATCGCATCGCCGGCAAGCCGGCTCCTACAAAAAAGCGCCGTGGAGATGCCGACATGAGTGACCTGATCCGCCGCGACCCGCGCGCCGAATGGATCGCACGCAATCGCCTGCATCCATTGCACGCCGCCCTGCAGACTCAGCAGACCCAGTGGCTCGGCCCCAACGGCCTGGTACGCAAGAATCCGCACGCCGCTGCCGCCGGCTTCATCGGCCCGGCCGGACTCAAGCGCATCGACCGCAGCGGCACGCAGCAGGGCGGCTCGAACAAGCGCCAGAGCGCCAGCGTGGAAGTGCAGTTGCCACTGCACGTGGTCGAGCAGCCAGCGTTCGTCATCGCCGTGGTGCCGGACATGGTCGGCGGCCGCCTGAGCAGCCACGACAAGGATCTGCTTGGCCTCGCCCACCAACTGGCTGGCAGCGACGGCGCGGTACTTGCCGTGGTGTTTGGCGAAATCCGCGAAAGCACCTTCGAGACCGCAGGCGTGGACCGTCTGGTCCACCTCGATGGCGATGAGTACGCAGGCTACTCACCGGAGCAGCGCGTGCTTGCCCTGCGTGCCGTGGAAAGCCAGTTCGCACCGCGTCACTGGTTGCTGCCGGACAGCCGCAACGGCGGCGGCGAACTGGGCCGACGCCTGGCTGCCAGCCTCGGCGAGCGCCCGGCGACGCGTGTCTGGCAGGTCCGGGACGGGCAAAGTACCGGCCGTGCTGGCGCGGGCCGCGAAGATATCGCCCAGGTAGCACCCCGCCTCATTCTTGCCGCTGCGGAATGCGCCGAACCGGTCAGCGAAAGTCGCCACGAAGCGCGGCGGGTCGAGCTGTCGGCGCAGGTCGCGCGCAACCTGCCGCGTATCGAAGACCTGGGCTCGGTGGCCGTCGACCCGGCGCAGATTCCCATGGCCGAAGCGGAGTTCATCCTCTCCGGCGGCAATGGCGTGAAGGACTGGGCCCTGTTCCATCGCGCCGCCGCGACGCTCGGCGCCACCGAAGGCGCCTCGCGCGTGGCAGTGGACGACGGCCACATGCCTCGCGGCCGCCAGGTCGGCGCCACCGGCACCTGGGTCACCGCCCGCGTGTACATGGCGGTCGGCATCTCCGGCGCGATCCAGCACCTGCAAGGCATCGGCGCCTGCGACAAGGTGGTGGCGATCAACCTCGACCCTGGCTGCGACATGATCAAGCGAGCGGACATGGCGGTGATCGGCGACTCCGCCGCCATCCTCCAGGCCTTGATGGAACGGGTCGAAGCCCATCGCCAGGGAGCCAGACGCGATGCCGCATGAACAGCCTATCGCGGGCATGGCCCGCTCCCACGAGATTGAAATGCCCGCGAAATCCCAAGTATCGGTGGAGTTCCAGCATGGCTGAATTGAACGTCGTTGCCCTCGTCTCCATCGGCGCGCACCCGGCATCGGGACGGCCGCGGCGCGCCGAGCAGGATGCCCGCGCCGTGGAACTGGGCCTGAAGCTGGCAGGTGAAAAGCTCAATGTGGTGCATGCCGGCGATCCGCACGAAGAAGCCCTGCGCGCCTACCTGGGCATGGGCCTGCCCGGGCTCAGCGTCCTCGAACAGACTCGCGAGGCCGATGCCCTGCCGGCCCTGAGCGAGCACCTGCAACGCGCCAAGGCACAGTTGGTGCTGACCGGCAGCCAGGCGGAAACCGGTGAAGGTTCGGGCATGCTGCCCTACCTGCTGGCCGAGCGTCTGGGCTGGCCGCTGATCGTTGGCCTGGCGGAAGTGGAAAGCATCGAAGGCGGCAGCGCCCAGGTGCTGCAGGCACTACCCCGGGGGCAACGGCGCCGGCTCAAGGTACGCCTGCCCTTCGTCGCCAGCGTCGACGGTGCGGCACCGGCCGCTCGCCAGAGCGCATTCGGCCCGGCCCGCCGCGGCACTGTGGATAATGAATCGGTGGAGCTGGTCGACGACCCGCTCTATGCCGATGCCCAGTGGCAACCGGCCCGTCCGCGACCCAAGCGCCTGAAGGTGATCAAGGCCAAGACCGGCGCCGAGCGCATGAAGGCGGCCACGGCCAAGGCTTCAGGTGGCGCAGGCCAGGTGCTCAACGGCGTCTCGCCACAGGAGGGCGCAGAGGCTATCTTCAAGTTGTTGCTGGACGAAGGCGTACTGCGCTGACGGGGCGCCGATCTTCACACACTCCACGAGGACAGGACGATGATGCACGCCGAATTGATCGACCAGGAAGATCTCCGCGAACGCTTGGTAGCCCTGGGCATCAGCATTCCCAGCGGCGCCAGCGCCGAGCAGGCCTGCGAGTACGCGGTCACCGGCCTGTGCCCGGAACGCGCCGTGGCCCTGCGCCGCATGGTCGAAGACATACTCGCCGGTAGCGCCACCGTGCTGCCGACCGTGCGCGAAGCCATCTCCCGCACCCTGCTGCCGGCGCTCGTGCCACGCCGCTAGGGCTGGGCAAGCGCAGCCGTCCTGCTCGGCAAACCGCCACGCGTTGCACACAAATACTGTGCATGCGCCTGTGGATAAACTGTTGAATAACTGCCAGCCGCCCGCCAGCACGGGCGCTGCAGGCAGTTGTCCGTTTTTTGTCCATGCTTCTCTCGACGGTATCGCCGAGAGGCCCTTTCCAGGGCCTTTGCCGTGATGAACGCGAAGAACGAGCAGCGTTTTCTTCAGCACCAATAGCTTGCGCACAAATACTGTGTGCGTGGCTGTGGATAAGCTGTTTGGAAAGCGCTGAAAGCCCGGTGACACATGGCTTTCGAGCGGCTGGTGCTTTTTTGTACTCAGCATCGCTGGCGACCACCCTTGGGTCGTCACAAGCGACGGCAAAAATCGCCCCAGGCGATTTTTCGCTCAGCATGCATCCGGCGGTAACGGCCGTAAGCCGTCACCGCCATTCGGATCAGAGGATACGCACGCTGGCGAAGGTCGACTCACCCTGAGCACGGCTGAGCGCGGACATGGCGGAAGACGACTCGTGCATCAGGTCGTCATGGATCGGCACCAGGGAAATCACGTTCGAGCTGCTGCCGGCGCGCTCATCGCGCGGCGGAATGCCGAAGTACTCGCGGTAGCACTTGGAGAAGTGCGGGGTGGAGACGAAGCCGCAGACCGAGGCGACTTCGATGATCGACATCGAGGTCTGCTTGAGCAACTGCCGGGCGCGTATCAGGCGCAGCTTCAGGTAATAGCGCGACGGTGAGCAGTGCAGGTACTTCTGGAACAGCCGCTCCAGTTGGCGACGCGAGACATCCACGTAGAGCGCCAGTTGATCGAGGTCGATGGGCTCCTCGAGGTTGGCTTCCATCAGGGCGACGATTTCCTGCAGTTTCGGCTGATTGGTGCCGAGCATGTGCTTGAGCGGCACGCGCTGATGATCCTGCTCGTTGCGAATGCGCTCGTAGATGAACATCTCGGAGATCGCCGCTGCCAGTTCGCGACCATGCTCGCGGCCGATCAGGTGCAGCATCATGTCCATCGGCGCAGTGCCGCCGGACGAGGTATTGCGGTTGCGGTCGATGGAGAACAGCCGCGTGGTGATGGCCGCACGGGGGAAGGCCTCCTGCATCGCGGCAAGAAACTCCCAGTGCACGCTGCAATCGTAGCCGTCGAGCAAACCGGCCTTGGCCAGCGCCCAGCTGCCCGTACACACCGCGCCCATCTGCCGGCCCTGACGAGCCTGGGCCTGCAGCCACTGCACATGTTCGCGGGTGACGCTGCGCTGGATGTCCACACCGCCACAGACGATCACCGCGCTCAGAGCTGGCGCGTTGGCGGTACAGGCATCCGGGGTGATCTGCAGACCGTCGCTGGCGCACACCGGCAAGCCATTGAGGGTCAGGGTGTGCCAGCGATACAGCTCCTTGCCGGAGAGCTGGTTGGCCATGCGCAGGGGCTCCACGGCGGAAGCCAGGGAGATCAGGGTGAAATTGTCCAACAGGAGAAACCCGATGGATTGGGGAACACGGCTCTGGAGCTGCGCTCCCTGATTGAACTGTGACATCGGTGAACCCTCACGCTAAGCACGTTGTGAGCCTTCATCGCGAGGCTCTGATTTTCTTGTATTCACGGCACAAGGCAGTCAAGCAGATGGCCTAAGCAACGCAAAGGTCATGCCGACATTGAACGGTCGTTCAACAAAAAACGTGCACCAGGCTGGAACGCCCCGGCAGAGCGAGCCGCGGGGGGTCGAAGATGCTTCGTGAAATCGCCGTGAAGTGCCCTGCCACAAGGGCCTGAGCATTTTGGTAGCACTGCCGCCAATGGGTGTTCCCGTACATTTGTGAGGGTTACCTGCCGACAGTAACGGAGGCTGTGACCGAGTAGTCACGGCAATGACGATTCGGCCCGCGCTTCACCTGCACCAAAAGCTGGCGGATGACCGGTCATCTGAGCGAAAAGCGCCCACGGGCGACAGTCGGGATTTCCTTCTATCTGCCGCGCCCATCGACGATCATGGCGAACGGCCGGCACGGCATTATCAAAGCCGGCTCATCTCGATCCATCGACAGCCATCGGCTCTCGGATCCCTGCCGCTTACATGGCCAGCAGACGACCAGTACAGTGTAAAAAACGCACGTTCAGCGACGCTTTTGCAGCGACCGACAGGCTTACATACGTTTTTTTTCGAATTCGCTACAGCCCCCGGTTCACCTAGCCTAAGGCCGGCTGAAAAGCTGAGAACCGCGCCACATGCGGCCTCCAGCTTTGGCCAAGGGTAGAAAAAATCTGTTATGGTTTTTTAGGCGACGCACCTTGGTGTCGTCGCCCAACACGTCAGGGTCGCAATTCGATAATTGCCGCGACCGCAAGACTATATCGTTGAGTCAGCCGATTTCGTCGCTGTCGCTCTTGACCAGAGTGGCAGACCGGAGCCCTCCGCTCCGGACCGAAGAACAGATAAGTGCTGGCTACCGCAACAGGGCGCCAGTCCAACAAGAAATTTCGGATGTACGCGCATCTCGGATGAGATGTGAATTCCCAAAGGACTGGGCTTCGTAACACTGCCAGAGGGTTTGGAAAGCAGTTTGCAGCACGGCAACGCATTATTCATTCGACACGAAATCCAGGAATGCCGGGGGCTGCGAGCAGCCAGGGCAGGTCTCTGGGAGCGTGCGCGAGTGCCAGCAGAACGCCATGTAACAGAACGCTGTCCAAACCTCGGAACCGTGTATATACCCACAAGCAAGAACAGTCGACATCGCCTGACGAACGCCCGGTGGGCGCTCGGCAGGCCGCGTGTAGCTGCTCTGGATGTCTACTGAAGGGGAACCATCCCATGCAGTCTGGAAAAATCGTCGTCGAGAACCTCTACAAGGTGTTTGGCGACAAGCCGCAAGAAGCCATCGACCTGCTCAAGCAAGGTTGGAGCAAGGACAGAATTCTCGCCGAGAAAGGCGCCGTCATTGGCGTCAGCGACGTCTCGTTCAGCGTCGAGGAAGGTGAAATCTTCGTACTGATGGGCCTCTCCGGCTCCGGTAAATCCACCCTCATCCGCCTGATCAACCGGTTGGTCGAACCGACTGCCGGAGACGTCTTCATCGACGGGCAGAACGTCGCCAAGCTGCCCAAGGATCAACTGATAGAACTGCGCCGCCGCGACATGAGCATGGTCTTCCAGTCCTTCGCACTGATGCCCTCGCGCACCGTTCTGGACAACGCCGCCTTCGGCCTCGAAGTGGCCGGCAAGGGTCGCAAGGAGCGCGAAGAGCGCGCCATGCAGGTCCTCACCCAGGTTGGTCTGGATACCTTCGCCAGCAAATTCCCCCACGAGCTCTCGGGCGGCATGCAACAGCGCGTCGGCCTGGCTCGCGCCCTGGCCGTCGACCCCTCGATGATCATCATGGATGAGGCCTTCTCGGCCCTCGACCCGCTCAAGCGCCGCGAGATGCAGGACATCCTGCTCGAGCTGCAGAAGACCGACCGCCGCACCATCATCTTCGTGTCTCACGATATCGAAGAGGCCATGCGCATCGGCAGTCGCATCGGCATCATGGAAGGCGGCAAGCTGATTCAGGTCGGCACGCCACAGGAACTCATCGACAATCCTGCCAACGAATACGTGCGCAACTTCTTCGATACGGTCGACACCAGCCGCTATCTCACCGCTGGTCAGCTCAAGTCCGACAGCGTGCCGATCTACGTGCACAACGGTAAAGCGCCCGATGCGCAAACCGTTTGCCGTGAGCTGCAGGAAAAGGACAAGCACTACGCCTTCATCGTCGATGAAGACAACAAGTTCCAGGGCTCCATCAGCCTGGAGAAGATCGCCCTGCTGGTCGAAGGCGGCGAATCCTGCTCCCTGAACCAGGCCGTGCTCAAGGAAATCAATCCGGTTCCCGAGGACATGCCACTGGATCAGGTGATCGGTCGTCTGGTGGACAACGAGGGTCCGATCCCGGTGGTCGACCAGGACGGCAATTACAGTGGCGCCATCAGCAAAGGCCGCCTCCTGACTCGTCTGCAGGGAGAATGACATGAGCGAGAAACTGGATCTGGGCAGCTGGGTCAACGACTCCGTACAACACCTGCTGGATAACTATAGCGGCGCTTTCGACAGCATCGGCAGCGTGGTCAGCGGCTTTTCCGAAGGTATCGAGGCGGTACTCATGCTGCCCCCGGCCTGGCTGCTGATCGCCATCTTCGTGGCCCTCGGCCTGTGGCGTATCGGCTTTCGCTTCGCGGTGTTCACCGCCATCGCCTTCGTGCTGATCGTCATGACCGGCTTCTGGGAGCAGACGGTAGTGACCCTCGGCCTGACCTTCTCGGCGACCCTGATCAGCTTGCTGATGGGTATTCCGCTGGGCATCTGGGCGGCCAAGAGCGAGCGCGTGTCGACCATCATCCGGCCGATTCTGGACTTCATGCAGACCATGCCGGCGTTCGTCTACCTGATCCCCGCGGCCATGCTGTTCGGCCTCGGTCGCGTGCCCGGCATCATCGCCACGGTGATCTTCGCCATGCCACCTGCGGTGCGCCTCACCAGCCTGGGCATCCGCCAGGTCAACAAGGAAATCGTCGAGGCTGGCCAGTCGTTCGGCTGCAACGGTCGCCAACTGCTGTTCAAGGTGCAGCTGCCCAACGCGATGCCGTCGATCATGGCGGGCGTCAACCAGACCATCATGATGGCCCTGTCGATGGTGATCATCGCCTCCATGGTCGGTGCCGGCGGCCTGGGTAACGACGTGCTGGCCAGTATCCAGCGTCTGGACATCGGCCTGGGCTTCGAAAGCGGCATGGCCGTGGTCCTGCTGGCGATCATCCTCGACCGCATCACCGAGAGTTTCGGCACCCCGCAAACCGCGGCGAACCGTGCCGGCTGGCTGAACTGGTTGAGCGCTCGTCTGCAACGTCAGTAAGCGGCCATACTCAGCGTTCTTTCAACTCTACAAGGATCCGCGGATGAACAACTTTTACAAGGTGGCGGGCGTAGGTGTGCTGTCCTGCGTGCTGATGCAGGGCGCCTGGGCTCAAGAGCCGGCAAGCTGCAAGCAGGTGCGTTTCGCCGAGATCGGCTGGGCCGACATCGCTGCTACCACCGGTGTCGCCATGACGCTGACCGAAGGCCTCGGCTATCAGCCGCGCAAGACCATGGCCTCGGTGCCAATCGCCTTCACCGGTGTGAAGAACAAGCAGATCGACGTGTTCCTCGGTTACTGGGCGCCGTCGATGGACTCGGTGATCGAGCCGTTCACCAAGGACAACAGCGTCAAGGTCCTGCCCAAGGCCAACCTCGAAGGCGCCAAGTACACCCTGGCCGTGCCGACCTATGCAGCCGAAGCGGGCCTGAAGAGCTTTCAGGACATCGCCAAGTTCAAGGATCAGCTGGGCGGCAAGATCTACGGCATCGAGCCGGGCAACGACGGCAACCTGCTGATCGAAGGCATGATCAAGGGCAACACCTTCGATCTCGGCGATTTCAAGATGATCGAGTCCAGCGAGGCCGGCATGCTGGTGCAGGTGCAGCGCGCGATTCGCAAGAAAGAGCCGGTGGTCTTCCTCGGCTGGGCACCGCACCCGATGAACACCCAGCAGGACATCACCTACCTGTCCGGTGGTGACGACGTGTTCGGCCCGGATTATGGCGCCGCCAAGGTTTACACCGTGGTACCGCCAGATTACGAAGCGCGCTGCGCCAACGTCGGCAAACTGCTGAACAACCTGCAATTCAACGTCGATATCGAAAGCCAGCTGATGGAAAAAGTGCTGGAGAAGAAAGACCCGGCCGAGGTGGCAAAGGAGTGGATCAAGGCTAACCCGCAGGCGCTCGACGCCTGGCTGGAAGGCGTGACCACGTTCGACGGCCAGGATGGCGTTGCTGCAGTGAAGAAATTCGTCGGGCTCTGAACGAGCCCGCACTCACCGCGACCCGGCTGCTGGCAGCCGGGTCAGGTACAGACAGGCAACGCACGGTGCGTAGCCTGTCCGCCGGGAGGCGCGCCTCCCATGCGCCCGGTTTCACCAGGGCCATGCCCTGCTCTGCACAGCCGGTGCCGCAAGGCCCGCGATCAGAACGAGCCAGTAAACCCCCAGAACTGCCACTCACTGACGGAGCAAGACCTATGCAAAGATTCAAACGCCTCTGCCTGCAGAGCCTCGGCGTCGCCGCCCTGGCCATGGGCATGTCCAGCGCCATGGCAGCGGACAAACCCGCCCTGAAGATCGGCTACGTGAATGGCTGGGACGACAGCGTCGCCGTCACCCACGTCGCGGGCGAAATTCTCAAGACCAAACTCGGTTACGACGTCACCCTGCAGCCGGTAGAACCCGCCATCATGTGGCAGGGCCTGGCCCGCGGCGACCTCGACGTGACCCTCTCCGCCTGGCTGCCAGCCACCCACGGCGAATACTTCGAGAAGCTCAAGGACAAGGTCACCGTCCTGGGCACCAACTACGACGGCGCCAAGATCGGTCTGATCGTGCCGGACTACGTGGAAGCCAAGACCATCGCTGACCTGGAAAAATACGCCAAGGACTTCGACGGCAAGATCACCGGTATCGATGCCGGCGCTGGCGTGATGCGCCGTGCCGAAGACGCGATCAAGGAATACGACCTCAAGAGCATCAAGCTGATGCCGAGCTCGGGCCCGGCCATGGCCACCGCCCTGACCCGCGCCGAAAAAGCCCAGAAGCCCATCGTGGTGACCGGCTGGATCCCCCACTGGATGTTCGCGCAATGGAAGCTGCGCTTCCTGGAAGACCCGAAAAACGTCTTCGGCGAAGCCGAGCACGTCGACACCGTCGCCAACCCGGCCCTGGAAGCCAAGGCGCCGGAAGCCGTGGCCTTCCTCAAGAAGCTGTCCTGGAGCGCCGAGGAAGTGGGCGCGGTGATGCTGTCCATCCGCGACGGCGTGAAGCCGGAAGAAGCGGCCAAGCAGTGGATCGCCAAGAACCCGGATCGCGTCGCCGAATGGCTGAAGTGATCTGACACCCCGCTGCCGGGGGTCTCGAAAATGCCAGTCAGGTGATCTGACTGGCATTTTTCGTTCTCACGCCTGAAAAGGATCGACCCATTGCGCTGGGCAACCTGACGGTTTCGCTTCCCTATCGCCATATATTTTTGTATATAGCGTTACCGCAAGTGGCCGCCGTTGGTGGCCCACACCCTCAGGAGCCGTCCATGCGCAACCGCCTCGTTCATCCACTTTTCGCTCTTTGCGCCAGCTTGGCCATGGCGGGCAACGCCCTGGCCGATCAGGTACAGGTGGCGGTCGCCGCCAACTTCACCGCGCCGATGCAGGCCATTGCCAGCGCGTTCGAGAAGGACACCGGGCACAGCGTGCAAGCCTCCTACGGGGCCACCGGGCAGTTCTACGCGCAGATCAGCAACGGTGCGCCCTTCGAGGTCTTTCTCTCGGCCGACGACAGCACCCCGGCCAAGCTCGAGAAAGAAGGCCAGAGCGTGGACGGTTCGCGCTTCACCTACGCCATCGGCAAGCTGGTGCTGTGGTCGCCGAAAGACGGCGTCGTCGATGACAGGGGCGCCGTGCTCGAGAAAGGCGACTTCAAGCACCTGTCCATCGCCAATCCGAAGGCTGCGCCCTATGGTCTGGCCGCCACTCAGACCCTGGCCAAGCTGGGCCTGAGCGACGCCCTGAAGGGCAAGATCGTCGAAGGCCAGAACATCACCCAGGCGCTGCAGTTCGTCTCCACCGGCAACGCCGAGCTGGGCTTCGTCGCCCTCTCCCAGGTGTACAAGGATGGCCAGATCACCAGTGGTTCGGCCTGGGTAGTGCCCGAAACGATGTACGAGCCGATCCGCCAGGACGCGCTCATCCTCAAGAAAGGCGCCACCAACCCGGCAGCCAAGGCACTGGTCGATTACCTGAAGGGCCCGAAAGCCGCCGAAATCATCAAGGCCTACGGCTACCAGCTTTGAATGGCCTGTCAACGACCTTGCGAGCGGATGCAGCAAGGCGATAGCGGCGGTTCGCCGCTCCAATGTGGGAGCGCGCCATGCGCGCGAAAAATCGCGGGCATGGCCCGCTCCCACAGGCTGTAGGGTGGGCTTTAGCCCACCAAATCGAAGGTCCGCTTTCGCCACTTTGCAGCCATCGATTTGAAATGCCGGCGCCCACGTCGGAAGATCAGCAGCCTGCTCCGGCACTTTTCCCCGTCCACCACAGCTGAAAGGCCATTGCATGCCCCTGGGGCCCAACGATTTCGCCGCCATTCTCCTCACGCTGGAACTGGCCACCCTGACCACGGTGCTGTTGCTGCTGGTCGGCACGCCCATCGCCTGGTGGCTGTCGCGTACCGATTCCTGGCTGAAGCGACCGATCGGCGCCATCGTCGCCCTGCCGCTGGTGCTGCCGCCGACAGTGATCGGCTTCTACCTGCTGATCAGCATGGGCCCCAACGGCTTCTTCGGCCAACTGACCCAGGCACTCGGCCTGGGTACCCTGACCTTCACCTTCGCCGGGCTGCTTATCGGCTCGGTGTTCTATTCCCTGCCGTTCGTGGTGCAGCCGTTGCAGAACGCCTTCGAAGCCATGGGCCGTGCACCGCTGGAGGCAGCGGCAACGCTGCGCGCCGGCCCCTGGGACACCTTTTTCAGCGTGGTGCTGCCGCTGGCCAGGCCGGGCTTTCTCACCGCGGCGATCCTCGGTTTCGCCCACACCGTCGGTGAGTTCGGCGTGGTGCTGATGATCGGTGGCAACATTCCCGGCAAGACTCAGGTGGCCTCGGTGCAGATCTACAACCACGTGGAAACCATGGAGTACGCCCAGGCCCACTGGCTGGCCGGCGGCATGGTGGCGTTCTCCTTCCTGGTGCTGCTGGCGCTCTACTCCAGCGGCCGCCGCGGCCAGAAGGCCTGGACATGAGCGATTCCCGGATCCACGCCCGTTTCAACCTCACGCATCCCGGCTTCACCCTGGATGTCGACCTGCAGTTGCCCGGGCGCGGTGTCAGCGCCCTGTTCGGCCACTCCGGTTCGGGCAAGACCACCCTGCTGCGCTGCGTCGCCGGTCTGGAACGACCGGGCAGCGGTTACCTGCAGATCAATGGCGAAACCTGGCAGGACAGCGCCAGCGGTGTCTGGCTGCCAGCCCACCAGCGCCCGGTCGGCTACGTGTTCCAGGACGCCAACCTGTTTCCCCACCTCTCGGTGCTGCGCAACCTCGAGTTCGGTTTCAAACGCATCGCCAAGGCCGAGCGCCGTGTACCGCTGGAGCAGGCGGTCGAGCTGCTTGGCATCGAGCACCTGCTCGAACGCCTGCCGGACCGCCTCTCCGGCGGTGAGCGCCAGCGCGTCGGCATGGCCCGCGCCCTGCTCACCAGCCCGCGTCTGCTGCTTATGGACGAGCCACTGGCGGCGCTGGATCTCAAACGCAAGGGCGAGGTGCTGCCGTACCTGGAGCGCCTGCATGACGAGCTGGATATCCCGATCCTCTACGTCAGCCACGCACCGGACGAAGTGGCACGTCTTGCCGATCATCTGGTGGTGCTCGACGAAGGCAGGGTCACGGCCAGCGGGCCACTCAAGGAAACGCTGATTCGCAGCGACCTGCCATTCATCTTCGAGGACGATGCCGAGGCGGTGATCGAAGGCCAGGTCGAGCGGCACGACGCGCACTACGACCTGCTCGATATCAGGCTGCCTGGCAGCACGGCCTTCCTGCGGCTGGCCCACGCGCCGTTGCCGGCAGGGCGTCAGGTGCGCATCAAGATCAAGGCCCGTGACGTCAGCCTGAGCCTGGAACAGGCCCGCGACAGCAGCGTGCTCAACCTGCTGCCAGCGACGGTCGAACGCTGGTTCGAACTGCCCAACCCGGCGCACCGCCTGGTCGAACTGCAGCTCGGTGAGCAACGCATCATCGCGCGCATCACCCGCTACTCCTTCGACCAGTTGGATATACGCGCCGGGCAACCGCTGTGGGCGCAGGTCAAGTCGGTGTCGCTGCTGGCGTCATAGGCGCAATGAGCCCAGTCATGCAGATGGCTACTAGATGGCGATAGCCGCCGTTCGCCGATCTCGTGGGAGGGGCTTTAGCCGCGAGCTCTTTACGCCTAGCTAGGCAAGATCGAGGCTAAAGCCTCTCCCACAAAAGCAATCAACAAACGGCCGCTACCGCCTCGAAGCTGCCTTCAGGCGTAGGGTGGACGTCGCTTCATCCGTCCACCACATTACGATCGCAATGGTGGACAAAAAGAGCGTTGTCCACCCTACGCACTGTGGGAGCGCGCCATGCGCGCGAAAATCGCGGGCATGGCCCGCTCCCACAGATACTGCGCCGATGTCCGCTTTTGTCTTTTAACCACCCACTCACCCAGTGTCGTATCAGGAAGCCGCCAGCACCGGCGCCCTTGCCTCAGCACGCCGCAGCAATTCACGAAGCGCGGCCAGTTGCCGGGTGTCACCCTCGTCAAGCAACTGATCGAGGGCGTGTTCGATGCGTTTCAACGGCGGTGCGGCTGGCAGGTTGAGGTGTTGCGCGTCGATCTCGTCGGCGCCGGAGACCAGCAGGGCGAAGTGCACCACGTTCTCCAGCTCGCGGGTATTGCCCGGCCAGTCATGCCGCTCGAGCACGGCCTGGGCGGCGAGGCTGATACCAGGTAGCGGCAGGCGCAGACGCTGGGCGTAGATACCCAGGAAGTACTCGGCCAGCGGCAGCACGTCGCCAACCCGCTCGCGCAGCGGCGGCAACTCGAGGCGGCCATCGCTCAGGTAATGGGCCAGGCGCTCGTCGAACTTGCCAGCCTTCACGGCCTGCCACAGGTCGATGCTGGTGGCGGCCACCAGGCGCACGTCCAGCGGGGTCGGCTGTGCAGCGCCAACTCGCCAGGCTTCGCCGGTCTCCAGCACACTGAGCAACTGATCCTGCAGAGGCAGCGGCAGGTCGGCGATCTCGTCCAGATAGAGCGTGCCGCCGTTGGCGGAGCCCAGCCAGCCGGCGCGGCTGCTCGGCGCGCCCTGATGGGCGCCGGCCACGTAGCCGAACAGCTCGGCCTCGGCGTGGTTGAGGCTCAAACCGCTGCAGCTCAGGGCGACGAACAGGCCGGGGCGCTCGCTGGCCCGGTGAATGTGGCGCGCCAGCAGTTCCTTGCCGGTACCGGTTTCACCCTGGATCAGGATGGGTACGGGCAAACCGGCCAGACGCTCGACTTCTTCGCGCAACTGCCGGGTCCGTGGGTCGATGAACACCAGCGCCTTGGCACGAATACTCAGCGGACTCTTGTCCGCATCGGGGAAAATCAGCAGCGACTGATCGCCAGCCGATGACAGGCTCATAACTCACTCTCTTTGACGTCAGGCCGCGAGCGACCGTGGGAAGATGGGATTGACGACGCACCCTCGAACTGCGCCCGGCAGGGCGCGGCGGCATGCCGTTGTCAGGCGCGGCGACGCATTTGCTGCTCGATGCGGTTCTGCAGCCGGAACAGATAGGCGAAGCCCTGCTCCCAGCGCTGGTGCCCGGACTTCACGTTGATGTGCCCGGCGCCACTGAGGATGGCGGTCTCGCTGCCCCAATCACGGGCCAGTTCGATGGCGCGCGCGGCACTGGCGGCCGAGTCGTTGTCGGAACCGACCAACTGGCTGGGGAATGGCAGCAGGTGCGGAGGAATCGGCGCGAAATTACGCAGCGCTTCGGGGCAGTTGGGGCGCTGCACATCGGCCGGTGCGACCAGCAGCGCACCGCGCACGCGACGCAGCGACGCCACGGGCGCCTGCGCCGCCCAGTGGGCGACCGTGACGCAGCCCAGGCTGTGGGCGATGAGAATCGCCGGCCTCGGGTCGGCGACGATCTGCCGTTCCAGAGCGGCAACCCAATCCTCGCGGCGCGGCGTCAGCCAGTCCAGCTGCTCGACCCGCGCACTATTGGGCAGGCTGCGCTGCCAGTGGCTCTGCCAATGGTCATCGCCCGAGCCCTGCCAGCCCGGCACTATCAGGTATCGAATCGCTTCACTGCGCATCGCGGCGCCTCCCGTGTCTGCCTGTCGTGCAGTAGTCAGTGCATCGTGTGCAAGTGCATCTGCACCCTGTGCATCACGTCTGCATGGCGTGCAGTGTAGGAGGCCAAGAACGAGACTAAAAAGAATAAGAACTTCTTTGCTTATTCCTCATAAGCAAATAACGATCTGTAACGACCGCAAAACCGCTATATATCCAGAAGAAATATAAATGTTCTTAAACAGTATTTTTAAGAATATTTCAGATTCCCTAGTATCCGCTCCACGCCCCGCAGCCGACAGCCGTCGCACCGAGAACGAGGGCAAGGAGCCTTTAGCCATGACCGCAACCCTTCGCAACCTGGAAGGCCAGGATGACGCCACCATCCTGCGTGAGATCCAAAGCGCCCTGAACGGCCTGAAATTCGGCTCGGTAGAGATCACCGTGCACAACGGTCAGGTCGTGCAGATCGAGCGCAAGGAAAAATTCCGCCTTCAGCAATCCGGCAGCAAGAACGCCTGATCACCATTCCGCCAACCCGACCACGGGCCGCCAGCATGAATCCCTATCGCTACTCCCGATGTAACCCACGAATGCCTGCCTAGAGCAGGCATCGAATAACAGAGCACGCCAAACACGCACAGCACCGTATTCAGTATCGAGGAGCTCCACCATGTCCATTCGCCGTTTCGCACTCGCTGCACTCGCCAGCGCCCTGGTAGCCGGCCCGGTTTCTGCCCAGACCCTGCTCAACGTGTCCTACGACCCGACCCGTGAGCTGTACGTCGAATTCAACAAGGCGTTCAACAAGCACTGGCAGGAACAAGGCAACGAAGCCCTGACCATCCAGCAGTCTCACGGCGGCTCGGGCAAACAGGCTCGTGCGGTGATCGACGGCCTGCAGGCCGACGTGGTGACCCTCGCGCTGTCCGGCGACATCGACGCGATCAACCTGAACCAGCCGCTGATCGACAAGGACTGGCAGAAACGCCTGGCCGACAACAGCACACCGTACACCTCGACCATCGTGTTCCTGGTGCGCAAGGGCAACCCGAAAGGCATCAAGGACTGGGATGACCTGGTCAAGGATGGCGTCGAAATCATCACCCCGAACCCGAAAACCTCCGGTGGTGCACGCTGGAACTTCCTCGCCGCCTGGGCTTACGCCAAGAAGAAATACGGCAGCGACGAAAAAGCCCTGGAATACGTGACCGAGCTGTACCGTCACGCGCCGGTTCTGGACACCGGTGCCCGTGGTTCGACCATCAGCTTCGTACAACGTGGCCTGGGCGACGTACTGCTGGCGTGGGAGAACGAAGCCTACCTGTCGCTGGCCGAAGAAGGCGGCGACCAGCTGGAGATCGTCACCCCGTCGCTGTCCATCCTCGCCGAGCCGCCGGTGGCAGTCGTCGACAAGAACGTCGACCGCAAGGGCACCCGCAAGGCCGCCGAAGCCTACCTGCAGTACCTGTACAGCGAAGAAGGCCAGCGCATCGCCGCGAAGAACTTCTACCGTCCGCGCAACGCCGAAGTGGCGGCCGAGTTCAAGAATCAGTTCAAGGATCTGGAACTGGTCACCATCGACAAGGACTTCGGTGGCTGGAGCTCCGCACAGCCCAAGTACTTCGACGACGGCGGCGTGTTCGACGACATCTTCAAGAAGATCAATCAGTAAGCCACGCCTTATCGACGAAGCCCGCCACTCCTGAAGGAATGGCGGGCTTCGCTCTGCGGACCTGATTAAAAGGACTCTCCATGTCTCGTCGAACTTCCTCGGTCATACCCGGCTTCGGGCTGACTCTGGGCTACACCCTGACCTACCTCGCCCTGGTCGTGCTGATTCCGCTGGGTGCCATGTTCCTGTTCTCGCTGCAGCTGTCGCTGGAGCAGTGGTGGAACCTGATCACCAATCGCCAGGTGCTGTTCTCCCTCAAGCTTTCCTTCGGCACCGCCCTGGCGGCGGCGCTGCTCAATGGCATCCTCGGCACCATCATCGCCTGGGTACTGGTGCGCTATACCTTCCCCGGCCGACGCATCATCGATGCCATGGTCGACATGCCATTCGCCCTGCCCACAGCGGTCGCCGGTATCGCCCTGACCGCGCTGTACGCGCCCAACGGCATGATCGGCTCGCTGTTCCCCTTCAAGATCGCCTACACCCCGCTGGGCATCACCCTGGCGCTGGTGTTCGTGACCCTGCCGTTCGTGGTGCGCACCCTGCAGCCGGTACTCGCCGACTTTCCCAAGGAAGTCGAAGAAGCGGCCTCCTGCCTGGGTGCCAAACCCCTGCAGGTGTTCTGGCACGTGCTGCTGCCAAGCCTGCTGCCCGCCTGGATCACCGGCTTCGCCCTGGCCTTCGCCCGGGGAGTCGGTGAGTACGGCTCCGTGGTGTTCATCGCCGGCAACATTCCGATGAAGACCGAGATTCTGCCGCTGTTGATCGTCTCCAAGCTGGATCAGTACGACTACCCGAGCGCCACCGCCATTGGCGTGCTGATGCTGGTGGTCTCGTTCATTCTGCTGCTGCTGATCAACCTGCTGCAGCGCCGCATCCAGCCGCAAATCTGAGGAGCCCGTCATGAGCCTTGCAACCCTTAGCAAGAACGCGGCTGCGCGCCCGGTACGCCGCTCCCCCGGCGCCATCGCCCTGATCGTCATCGCCTGGGCGGTGTTCGCGGTGATCCTCGTGCTGCCGCTGTACATCGTCGTCACCCAGGGCCTGAGCCGTGGCCTGGAATTCTTCTGGGAGGCGATCCGCGAGCCGGACGCCATTTCCGCCCTCAAGCTGACCCTGCTGGCTACGGCCATTTCCGTACCGCTGAACCTGGTGTTCGGCGTCGCGGCGGCCTGGTCGGTGACCAAGTTCGAGTTCCGCGGCAAGAGCGTGCTGGTCACCCTGATCGACATGCCGTTCTCGGTATCGCCGGTGGTCGCCGGCCTGATCTACGTGCTGCTGTTCGGCGCGCAGAGCAAGCTGGCGCCGTACCTGCAGGATCAGAACCTGCAGATCATCTACGCCGTACCGGGCATCGTGCTGGCGACCATCTTCGTCACCTTCCCCTTCGTCGCGCGCGAACTGATCCCGCTGATGGAGGAACAGGGCACCACCGAAGAAGAAGCCGCACGCCTGCTCGGCGCCAACGGCTGGCAGATGTTCTGGCATGTGACGCTGCCTAACGTAAAATGGGCGCTGGTCTACGGCGTGGTGCTCTGCACGGCGCGGGCGATGGGCGAGTTCGGCGCGGTCTCGGTGGTTTCCGGGCACATCCGCGGTTACACCAACACGCTGCCACTGCACATCGAGATTCTCTACAACGAATACAACATCGTCGCCGCGTTCAGCGTGGCCATCCTGTTGCTGGTCATGGCCCTGGTCGTGTTGCTGCTTCGCCAATGGAGCGAAGCGCGCTTGAGCCGGCAGTTCAAGACGAATCAGGACGATTGAATCATTCCGCCGGCGCCGCGCTCCTGCGCGAACCGGCCAGACAGAACGACAGGTGTAACCCATGAGTATTCAAGTTCAAGGCATCAACAAGCACTTTGGCCAGTTCAAGGCGCTCAACGACATCAACCTCAACATCAACAGCGGTGAGCTGGTGGCCCTGCTCGGCCCATCCGGCTGCGGCAAGACCACCCTGCTGCGCATCATCGCCGGCCTGGAAGTTCCGGATACCGGCAGCATCGTGTTCCACGGTGAAGACGTTTCCGAGCACGACGTGCGTGATCGCAAGGTCGGCTTCGTGTTCCAGCACTACGCCCTGTTCCGTCACATGACGGTGTTCGACAACGTTGCCTTCGGCCTGCGCATGAAGCCCAAGGGCGAGCGTCCGAACGAGAACGTGATCAAGAAGAAGGTCCACGACCTGCTCGACCTGGTGCAGCTCGACTGGCTGGCCGACCGCTACCCGGAACAGCTCTCCGGTGGCCAGCGCCAGCGTATCGCCCTGGCCCGCGCCCTGGCGGTGGAACCCAAGGTACTGCTGCTCGACGAGCCTTTCGGCGCCCTCGACGCCAAGGTGCGTAAAGAGCTGCGCCGCTGGCTGGCGCGCCTGCACGAAGAAGTGCACCTGACCAGCGTGTTCGTGACCCACGACCAGGAAGAAGCCATGGAAGTGGCCGACCGCATCGTGGTGATGAACAAGGGCGTGGTCGAACAGATCGGCTCGCCGGCCGAAGTCTACGAGAAGCCGGCCAGCGACTTCGTCTACCACTTCCTCGGTGACGCCAATCGTCTTTATGTCGGCGACGATCACCACGTGCTGTTCCGCCCGCACGAAGTGAGCCTGTCGACGGAAGCACTGGAAGGCCACCAGGCCGGTGAAGTGCGTGACATCCGCCTGCTCGGCGCCATCACCCGCATCACCCTGAAGGTCGAAGGCCAGGACGAACTGATCGAAGCCGAAGTGGCCAAGGATCACCTCAGCCTCGACAACCTCAGCCGCGGCACCACCCTGTACTTCAAACCCAAGGGCGGCAAGCCGGTTACTGCGGCTAGTTAATCCGCAGACGTCCGAAACGTAGGGTGGGCCGGGCGGATATCCGCTTCAGCCCACCAACCGACTCTTCTGATGGTGCCCATGCTCCAGCGTGGGCACCCAGGCCAGTGCGCCCATTCGGGCTAAAAACCGGGCGCGAAGCGCCCATGAAGGCATTCCCACGCGAAGCGTGAGGAACGATCCAGCGATGGACGTTCCCATCAAGCCGTCTTGCGTTCGCGGATGCAGGTCGGGCCGGCGCGTTTGACCACTTCGTGTTCGACCTCCTGGCGCAAGCCGAGCAGGAAGGCGGCTTCGGCGACCACGAACAACGGCCCCACCATCAGCCCCATGACGTCGTCGACGAACGCCGGCTTGCGGCCTTCGTAGAAATGGCCAACGAACTGGATGATCCAGCCCACCACGAACAGCCCCAGCCCCGCGCTCAGCCACAGTGCCGTGCCGCCCATGGCCAGCCCGGCGCTGAACCACAGGCAGAGGCCCAGCAGCGCCCCCATGACCACCCCGAAGCGAAAGTCCAGGCGCAGGTAGAACAGCGTCGTCACCAACGCCACGGCCAGCGCCGGTGACAGCCACAGGCCCGAGACCGCCACGCCTGGGCGCGACAGCAGCACGGTGACCGCCAGGACGATCATGGGGATGCCGACGAAATGGGTGACGATATTGCGCCGATCGCGGTGGTAGGCCGCGTATTGGGCGAGGTGATCCACCAGGGTTTTCATTGTTGTTATCCTCACGGGTGCGTGTCATCGCATAATGGCGCTGCCATCTCGCCAGCACTGTCAGCTAGCCGACAAACCGGAACATCCATGACCGATCTGCATGCCGTTCTGCTTCAAGGCCAATGGTTCGCCGCCCTGCCGCAGGCGTTGCAGCAGGCGCTGGTGACGCAGGGTCGGCAACTGAATCTGGAGGCCGGACAACGCCTGTTCAGCCGTGGCGATTCGCCGAGCGGCCTGTATGCCGTGCTGTCCGGCGCCATGCGCGTCGGTACGGTGGATGCCCAAGGCAAGGAAGCGCTGCTGATTCTGGTGGAGGCGCCGCACTGGTTCGGCGAAATCGCCCTGTTCGACGGCCAGCCGCGTACCCATGATGCCTTCGCCGAGGGCGCCAGCGCCCTGCTGCACGTGCCCCAGGCAGGCTTGCTGAGCCTGCTCGAGGCCCACCCTGAATACTGGCGCGATATCGCCCTGCTGATGGCCCACAAGGTACGCCTGGCGTTCATCGCCCTGGAAGAGATGAGCCTGCTGCCCGCTGCGCAGCGGCTGGCCAGACGGCTGCTGCTGATCGCCGAAGACTATGGCGAAACCCAGGGCCCCCGGCGCATCATTCACCTGGCGCAGGAGCAACTGGCCGCGATGCTGGCCATCTCCCGACAGACCGCCAACGGTGTGCTCAAGGACCTGCAAGCCCGCGGCATCGTGCGACTGACCTACGGTGAGATCGAAATTCTCGACCTCGATGGCCTGCGACAGGCCGCTCAGTAACCACATGAAGCTTTTATGACAGCCGAACCAATGGCTAAGAGCCATGTCCTTATTCATTCCCTGAAATACAGGCCCGCCGGCTGACCCCGAGCTGGCCGGAAGCGATCCCGGATGCCGTTGCCAGAACCTCAAGACTTCACCGACCTGCCTGCCGTACTCGCTGGCCCGATCCTTCGGCGCCTGGAGCCCGGCCGCCTGGTGCTGTGGCTGGTCGGCAGCCGTGAGCTGCAACTGACCCTGCGCCTCGCGCCAAGTGAACAGGCCGCTCGCGATTACCCGCTGGGTGACGATGCGTGTCAGCGCTTGGTGATCGGCGAGCATGCGGTCATCCACCTGATCGACCTGCATCTCGACACCCCGCTGCCCCAGGACGAACGGATCGACTACGACCTGCTGGTCGACGGCCAACAGGGCATCGCCGACTGGGCCGCACATCTGCTGTACGACGGCGCAGCGCAAGCCAACTTCGTGCTGCGTTCGCGCATCGACAATCTGCTGCACGGCTCCTGCCGCAAACCTCATCACCCGTCCAAGGATGGCCTGCTCTGCGCCGATCGCCTGCTGGCCACTGCCCATGAGCCCCACGAGCGCCCTGCACTGCTGATGCACAGCGGTGATCAGGTGTATGCCGATGACGTCGCCGGGCCGATGCTGCGCGCCGTCCACAAGCTGATCGAACGCCTGGGCCTGTACCACGAGAAGCTCGAGGGCGCGGTGGTCGAAGACAGCGCCGACCTCTACGTGCACCCGGCCAGCTACTTCCACCGTGCCGACCTGCTGCCGGCGCTGAAGGCCAACGAAACCCTGCGCGAACGCTTCTTCGGTGGTACCGAAAAGCCCATCTTCACCAGCAGCAACGCCGACAACCACCTGGTGACCCTGGCCGAAGTGCTGGCCATGTACCTGCTGGTCTGGTCGCCGACGCCCTGGACGCTGATCGATCTCGACCAGCCGGAACTGAGCGACGAGGATGCCGAGCGCTACCGCAAGGAGCAGGTCTGCATCGAGGCCTTCGTCGCCAGCCTGGGCCAGGTTGGCCGGGTGCTGGCGCACCTGCCGAACCTGATGATCTTCGACGATCACGACATCACCGATGACTGGAACCTCTCCGCCCAGTGGGAAGAGACCGCTTACGGCCATCCCTTCTCCAAGCGCATCATCGGCAACGCACTGATCGGTTACCTGCTGTGCCAGGGCTGGGGCAACAATCCCGACGCCTTCGCCGAGCCGCTGAGCAATACCCGCGAACTGTGTGAGCAGGCCAGGGAACGAGGCTTCGGCAGCCCGGCTCAGGATCGTCTGATCGACGACTTGATGAAGTTTCAGCAATGGCACTACGTGCTGCCCAGCACACCGGCGCTGCTGGTACTCGACACGCGCACGCGGCGCTGGCGCAGCGAGCGCAATATCAAACGCCCCTCCGGGCTGCTCGACTGGGAAGCCCTGAGCGAATTCCAGCAGGACCTGCTCGACCACCCCGCCGCGATCATCGTGTCAGCGGCGCCGATGTTCGGGGTCAAGCTGATCGAAGCGGTGCAACGCGTGTTCAGCTGGGCCGGGCACCCGCTGATGGTCGATGCGGAAAACTGGATGGCGCACCGCGGCGCCGCTCAGGTGATGCTCAACATCTTCCGCCATTCGCGCACCCCCGGTGATTACGTGGTGCTTTCCGGCGACGTGCACTACTCGTTCTTCTACGAGGTGAGAATCCGCGACCGCCACCAGGGCCCGACCATCTGGCAGATCACCAGCAGCGGCGTGAAGAACGAATTCCCGGAGCGCCTGCTGAACCTCTTCGACCGCCTCAACCGCTGGCTGTATGCCCCCTGGTCGCCCCTCAACTGGCTGACCAAACGCCGCCGCATGCAGGTGTTCCCGCACATCCCCAAACAGAGCAAGGCAGGCGAACGCCTGTGGAACTCAGCAGGCCTCGGCCAGGTGCTTTTCAACGCCGCCGGCCAGCCCAGCCGCGTGTTCCAGCTCAACGCCGACGGCTCGCCCCGCACCGAATTCATCGACGACCGCGACGAAGCCCCAGAGCCAAACGAAGAACCCAAGCGCGCATAAGCGCCCCCCGTAGGAACCCCGATCTCGGGGCGAAGCGATTGCGGCCATTCTGCAAAAACGGCGGTGTGACCACCATTCGCTGCGGGGTCGCAGCTCCTACAGGATCGTGCAATCCTCAGCCCCGTAGGAGCCCCGACCTCGGGGCAAAGCGATTGCGGCCATCCTGCAAAAACGGCGGTGTGACCACCATTCGCTGCGGGGTCGCAACTCCTACAGGATCGTGCAATCCTCAGCCCCGTAGGAGCCCCGACCTCG
>NZ_JARVSV010000061.1:0-36789 GCF_030209025.1 Pseudomonas sp. MEJ086 | reverse complement strand
ATGCGAGGTTGCGGTATGGCCGCTACCGCTTTCGCGCCGAGGGCGACGCTCCTACCCGATTGGCAGGGATGCCGCGATCCCGGGGCGAATCCTGGGCACTGCGCCGGTTTGCGGTATGGCTGCCATCGCATCGCCCGCAAGCGGGCTCCTACAAGACGGTGGGGATCCCGTAGGAGCCAGCTTGCTGGCGAATGGTGGCCGTGATGCGAGGTTGCGGTATGGCCGCTACCGCTTTCGCGCCGAGGGCGACGCTCCTACGCGATAGTGGGGATCCCGTAGGAGCCAGCTTGCTGGCGATTGGTGACGTGATGCGTGGTTGAGGCTGCCCGATAGATATCTATCTCGCCCGCAATGCTTCCAGGCGCTGCCGCTGCTTGCCATGTTCGTCGAAGTTGTCGGGCGACAGCCAGCGTTGTAGGGCGTCGCGGCATTGCGGCCATTCGCTGTCGATGATCGAGAACCAGGCGGTATCGCGGTTCTGTCCCTTGATTACCGCGTGCTGGCGAAACAACCCCTCGTGAACGAAACCCAGGCGTTCGGCGGCGCGCAGCGAGCGGGCGTTGCGTGCATTGCACTTCCACTCCAGGCGCCGATTGCCCAGGTCGTCCATCGCCAGGCTCATCAGCAGCCAGATCGCCTCGGTTGAGGCGGGGGAGCGCTGCATGGCGTGGCCAAAGGCGATATGGCCGATTTCGATACAGCCGTCGGCGGGCGCGATACGCAGGAAGGACAGCAGCCCTACGGCACGCCCGCTGGTCTTGTCGATCACGCTGAAGAACAGCGGGTCACTGGTGCTTTGCTTGTCCTGCAGCCAGGCATCGAACCCGGCGCGCTCGGCGAACGGACCATAGGGCAGGTAATCCCATAAGGCAGGGTCGCTGTCCACTCCTTGCAACGCCTCCCAGAGATCATCGCCATGCGCTGCTGCGTCCAGCGGTTCCAGGCACACGTAGCGGCCGTCGATGGCGCTGCGCGGTGGCGGCGAAACGGGTGTCCAGTCGAGCAGGGTGTCGTCGGTCATGGTCTGGGTTCCTGATTACAGCTGCTTGCGGTATTGCACGAAACCGGAGCGGTCGGCGATGTGATCGTAGAGCCGCATGGCGGTGGTGTTGCTTTCATGGGTCAGCCAGTGCACCCGCGAAGCGCCAGCCAGCTTGGCCTGAGCGTAAACATGCTCGATCAGCCCGCGCCCGGCGCCGCTGCCGCGAACGCTTTCGTCGACGAACAGATCCTGCAGGTAACAGTAATCGCCGGTCGTCCAGCAGGAGCGGTGGAAAATCCAGTGCACCAGGCCGATGGCGCGCCCTTCGTGCCAGGCGAGAGCCGCATGCATCGGTTCGTCGTCAGCGAGAAAGCGTTGCCAGGTCAGGGCTGTGGTGGCCTCGGGCATCTGCTGCCCGTAGAAGCGCAGATAGCCCTGCCAGAGTGGCGACCAGGCAGCCTGATCGTCAGCGGTGATTGCGCGTATTTCCATGATCGAAGTCTCCTCGGTGATTAGTCATTCATGCGCTGCGCCAGGGCGCGGTCGCGGGGATCAGCGCTGGCGCTGAGACCGTCATGCACGCCCTGGCGATCCGCTTCGCTGCGGTTCTGGCCAAGCTTCCATTTGCCCTCCAGGCGCTCGATGGGCAGGGCGAAGCCGACGATGGCGCGCAGCATGCCGGCGATGTACTCCCGGGGTGCATCGTTCAGTGCCCAGGGTTGCGGGCGCGGGTTCTCGTGACGGGCGCTGAGTTCGTCGAGCAGGCTCAGCAGGCGCTCGCTGTCATCGAAAACCGCGGCCTGGCCGTAGGCATGCACTGCGATGTAATTCCAGGTTGGCACCACCTTGCCGTGCTCGGCCTTGGCCGGATACCAGGACGGGCTGATATAGGCATCGGCGCTGTTGAAGGTCACCAGCGCTTCACCGCCTTCGGCCAGTACCTGCCAATGCGGATTGGCCCGCGCCAGGTGGCCGTACAGCGTGCCGTTGCGGCCTTCTCCGGGGCGCAGCAGCAAGGGCAGATGGCTGGCTTGCAAGCCGTTCTCGCCATGGCTGATCAGGGTAGCCAGGCGGCAGTCGGCAATCTCCCGGTGCAGGGCGGCGAGGTCGTTCTGGCGAAATGCGGAGGGTACGTACATGGAGCATTCCCGTAGGTGGACGGACTCATGCTAGAACTGCCATTGGTCTGTTGTAAGATCCATTTTAAGTGACTTTCGTAGGGCCAATTAATGGCGTCTTCAGCTTCTTTGCCGGTCGACCTTTCCGGCCTGCATCTGCAGCCTGGCAAGGGATTGTCCCGCCAGCTCTACCAAGCCCTGCGCGAACGCGTGCTCGACGGCCGTCTGCCTGGCGGCACCCGACTGCCCGCCAGCCGGCAATTGGCCGAGCGCCTGGGGGTGTCCCGCAATACGGTGAACCGTGCGCTGGATCAGCTCTATGCCGAAGGCTACGTGCAGGGCCGGGTGGGTGATGGCACCTATGTGGCCGCCATCTCCGCGGTCGCGGAGCCGCCAGCCGCAGATGTGCCGGGCACGGCCAGTAGCGCCGCGCTGCAACGGCTCGACGAGTACCATCTGCCGGCACCGTTAGCCGGCGCACCGCGGGCGTTTCGGGTTGGCGTGCCGGCTTTCGATCTGTTTCCGTTCGAGACCTGGGCGCGGCTGTCGGCGCGTTTCTGGCGCAGGCCGTCACCGGCACGGCTGGGCTACGGCGATCCGGCGGGTGACCCGCAACTGCGCGAACTGATCGCCGCCTATCTGCGCAGCAGCCGGGGCCTGCAGTGCGATCCGGCGCAGATCATCGTCACCTGCGGCGCACAGCAGGCGATCAGCCTGTGCGCGCAATTACTGGTCGAGCCGGGTGATCCGGTGGCCGTCGAAGATCCGGGGTACCGTGCCGCCGGCCATGCCTTCAGCGTTGCCGGCGCGCAGCTGCGCGGTATTGCCGTCGATGGCGACGGCCTGGATGTCGCGCAGTTGGAGCGGGCAGGGGCGTGCCGGCTGGCCTATGTCACGCCTTCGCACCAGTATCCGACCGGGGTGACGCTGTCACTGCCCAGGCGCCTGGCGCTGCTCGACTGGGCCGAGCGTAACGATGCCTGGATCATCGAGGACGATTACGACGGCGAGTACCGTTACAGCGGCACGCCGCTGGCGCCGTTGGCCGCACTGGATCGTGGGCAGCGTGTGCTCTATGTCGGCACTTTCTGCAAAATCGCCTTTCCGGCGCTGCGGCTTGGCTATCTGGTGCTGCCACCCCGTCTGGCCACTGCCTTCTCCCGGCGTCGTGCGGTGGATATGCGCCACTCGGAGGTCGGCACCCAGGCGGTGATGGCCGCGTTCATCGCCGCCGGGCATTTTCAGCGGCACATCCGCCGCATGCGCAATGCCGCCCGCGCCCGTCGGGATGCGCTGCTGGCGGGCTGGCCGCAAAGTCTGCCGGGCTGCGAGCCGCTGCCCGATGTACACGCCGGCCTGCATCTGAGCGTGCGCTGCGAAAGCCTGGCGCGAGAACGGGAACTGGTTGCCGGTGCGGCGACGGTGGGTGTGGAGATCAACCCACTCAGCAACTACTGGCTACCTGGCGGCGATACGTCGATGGACGATCGCGCTGGCTTGGTACTGGGTTTCGCGGCGGTGCCGGAAAAGGCGATCGGCGAGGCCTTGCAGGCCTTGCGGGGTGCCTGGAAGCTGCCTGATTGAACAGGCGCCATCTTCGCCTGTAGACGAGTCTTCACGGCGGGCCACCCACTGTCGATGATGCTGAAACGCACCGAGTTGCACTTGCGCCCGTCGGGCATGATTCGTTAACGCTCACAGCCCAAGCTCCGAGCCGCATGCTCTGAGCCACCATCGGCGTTGAATGGCTTTGGTGGGTTAAAGCGCCACCCTACGGTCGATGCCCCTGGGGAGTAGGGTGGGCTTCAGCCCACCACCGACAACGCTCACAGCCCGAAGCTCCGAACCGCATGCTTTGAACGTCCAGCCACCTCGGCGTTGAATGGCTTTGGTGGGCTTAAGCCCCACCCTACGGTCGATGCTCCTGGGGAGTAGGGTGGGCTTCAGCCCACCACAACAACGGCCACAGCCCCAAGTACTGAACCGCATGCTCTGAGCCACCAGCCACCATCGGCGTTGAATGGCTTCGGTGGGCTAAAGCGCCACCCTACGGTCGATGCCCTGGGGGTAGGGTGGGCTTCAGCCCACCACGGATAACACCCACAGCCCGAAGCTCCGAGCCGCATGCTCTGAATAGCCAGCTACCATCGGCGTTGAATGGCTCTGGTGGGCTAAAGGGCCACCCTACGGTCGATGCCCTGGGGGTAGGGTGGGCTTCAGCCCACCGAACGATCGCACCACCGCCCGACCAGGCGAAGCCCCTGAACAGGTTAAGATGGACGCCCACCCAAGCACGAGGAACTGCCGATGCGGATGTTGCAGTCTGCCGAATTTCAGCCCCGTCTGCGTGAGGGCCTGCTCGAGTTTCCGGTGCACCATGTGCGCGGCGGGACGTCCACCGGCCTGCTGATCTGGGAACCGTTCGCGCCTGCGGATTCGGTGCTGCGTGAGGAACTGCTGCGCCATCTGATGGGGGTGCCCCTGAGTGGCTCGCAGCCCGGCAATCGTCAGATCACCGGCCTGGGCCGTGGTGCGCCGACCAGCAACAAGGTGTTCTTCGTCGACTGGGAAGCGACCCGTGACGGCGAGCGATTGGTCAGCACCCTGGCGCAACTGGCCAGTGATCACGCCGCCATCGACTGGAGCGTGAATTGCGGCAACCTGTCCAGCGCGTTGCCGCTGTGGGCGCTGGACGTTGGCCTGGTGACGGCAGCGGCGGGCGAAAGCCGTGACATCAGCATTCGCAACAGCAATACCGGAGTGATCAGCACCGGGCGCATCGGACGTACTGCCGAAGGCGCGCTGGTCTGTGCGTCGATTCCCGGTGTCAGCGGCGAATTTCCCTCGGTCGATCTGTTTCTGCACGATCCCGTGGGCGCCAAGACCGGGCAGTTGCTGCCGACCGGGCAGGCGGTCGAACAGATCGACGGGCGTGCGGTGTCCTGTGTGGATGTGGCGGTGCCGATGGTCATCACCCTGGCCAGCGATTTTGGCAAGACCGCCCATGAGCCCCTCGCCGACCTGCAGAACGACCAGGCCTTCATGGCCGACCTGCGCCGCGTGTGGGTCGAAGCGGGGTTGCGGATGAAGCTGCGCCGCCGTGACGGCGAGCTGATGACGGCGGACGAACTTGCGCGCAGCGAAACCCAGCCCAAGGTCTGCATCGTCGGCCCACCCCAGGCAGGCGGTAATATTTCGGTGCGTTATTTCACGCCCCAAGCACTGCATGCTTCGATGGCGGTTTCCGGTGGCTGCTGCCTGGCGGCTGCTGCACTGATCCCGGGCTCGGTGGCCTGGCAGGTGGCTACGGGGCTTGCCGCGCCGTCTGGCGAGTTCGCCGATATCGAGGTGGCCATCGAAAACCCGGCGGGCGCTCTCGCCACCACGGTGGTGGCCCGTGAGCGCGACGGCAAGCTGCAGGTCAGCAGTGCCGCCTATCGGCGCACGGCGCAGGTATTGTTGCGCGGCCACGTACCGCTGTATCGGGCATCGCCAGGGCTGGTCGAAGCACTATTGCCGTTGACCCAGCGCTAGACCAGGCGCTGTTTCGGGTTCTGTTCGGCGGGAGGAGGCTCGATGCCCCAGTCGCCATGCAGGTACCAGTCGTCACCGAGCATTTCGCTGGGATGCTGGGTGCGGCCTGCACCGTTGCCACACTCCAGGTCGTCGGCAGCGCAATAGCGGTCGCACCCCCAGCAGACGCGCTGGGGGTTCTTCGGGAGCAGGGGGAATTTCTTGGCCATGTCGCGCACTCCTGTGAGTCTCGAACTCAAGCTAGCGCGTCTGGCGTCGCGGCCCTTGACCTGGGTCAGCAGGGCCGCTGTCGATGCTGAACCTCAGGCCGGGTCGGTCGCTTCGCTGGAAGCGTCCTGATTGCCGTTCTGGCGCAGCTTCTTGGCCCGTTTTTCCAGCACCAGATACACCACGCAGGCGACGGCCAGTGGCAACAGGAAGTAGATCGCCCGGTAGCCGATCAGCGCGGCGACGATGCTGCCCTTGGACATTTCGTGCTGCAGCAGAGCAATGAACACCGCCTCGATGACGCCCAGCCCGGCCGGAATATGGGTGATCACCCCGGCGATACTGCTGATCATCAGAATGCCGAGAATCATCGGGTAGAAGGCTTCTTCCGGCAGCAACAGGTAGATGATCAGCGCCATCAGCGACCAGTTCAGTGCACCCAGGCCCGCCTGCAACAGCGCCATCGGCAGCGCAGGGAGGGTCAGTTCATGGCCACGCACCTTCCAGGTTCGGCGTTTGGAGAACTGGCAGGCGAGCAGGTAGCCGATGCCCACCGCCAGCAACGCCAGGCCGATGATGCGCAGGCCCGTGGCGCCGATGGCCCAGCCTTCCGGCAGCTTGAGCAGGCCGAAGGTGAAGATCACGCCTGCCAGCAGGATGTAACCCAGCCAGTTGGTGATCAGGCTCATGCTCAATACGCGGGTGATGGTCGAAACCTTGAGGCCGAGGCGCGAATACAGGCGATAGCGCAGGGCGACGCCGCCCACCCAGGAACTCAGGTTGAGCGTGAAGGCGTAGCAGACGAAGGTCAGCGGCAGGATCTGCCGCGCTGGCAGCTTGTGGCCGGTGTAGGCGCGGCCGATCAGGTCGAAGCTCGAGTACACGGCGTAGCTCAGCGCCGAGACGCCGATCGCGGCGAGCAGAATGCCGCTGCTGTAACCGCGCAGGGCCTTGCTGACTTCCTGCCAGTCGAGGTTCTTGACCAGCATGAACAGCAGCACCGGCACCAGGATGAAAAAGCACAGGGTCAGCAGGCGCTTGGCCCAGCGCCATACCGGTTTGCCTTGCTTGTCGTCGGGCTCGCTCACGAGACTTTCTCCTGGTCGATCTGCAGGGTGTTGCACTGTGGCGCCTCGACGTTCGGTTGCAAGAGCTTGAGCCGTGGCGAGTGGGCCGGGAACCAGCCGGCGATGGCCGGAAAGTGGCGCAGGAAGTGGAAGCACATGAAGATCAGCGGCGCGCGCCACCAGTAGCCGCGCATCACCCGCTTTAGCGGCACCGATTTGCAGCTCGAGGTGGCCAGTTCCATCAGGTGCTCGTATAACCGGCGATTGAGGGCCGGGTCACGGACGATCACGTTGGCTTCCAGATTCAGCGACAGGCTCAGGGGGTCCAGATTGCTGGAGCCCACGGTCGACCATTCGTGGTCGGCCAGCGCCACCTTGCCGTGCAGCGGGCGCTGGCAGTATTCGTAGATGGTCACGCCGTCGCGCAGCAGGTAGTTGTAGGTCAGCCGCGAGCACAACCGCACCAGCGGCATGTCCGGTTGGCCCTGAAGAATCAGGGTGACCTTGACCCCACGCCGCGCCGCGTTGCGCAATTCGCGCAGCAGGCGGTAGCCGGGAAAGAAATAGGCGTTGGCCACCACCAGGCGATGCTGGGCGTTGCGGATGGCGTCCAGGTAATGCTGTTCGATGGTGTTGGTGTCGTCGCCGTTGTCGCGGATCGCCATGAGCATCCGGCTGTTGCCTGCATGACGATGCTGAGTCGGCTGATTGCTGCGGCGCAGGGCCACTTCACGGTCGTCGCGCGCTTGCAGCAGGCGCTCGCTGGCAGCGTGCAGATCGGCAACGATCGGCCCGCGAACGCGAAGCGCGTAGTCCTGCTTGGCCATCGGCCCATTGGCGATGAGGTGATCGACGCCATAGTTGATGCCGCCGATGTAGGCCAGCTCGCTGTCGATCACCACGATCTTGCGGTGCAGGCGGCGGAACAGGTTGGTGCGCATGCCCATCAGGCGCTTGCCCGGATCGAACATGTGCACGCGTACGCCGGCAGCGACCAGCGCCGCGACGTATTCTTTCGACAGGTCGGCGGTACCGTAGCCGTCCACGGTGATCTCCACCCGGGCGCCGTTATGCGCGGCAGCGATCAACGCTTCCTGCAGCTCCATGCCGACCTTGTCTTCGAAGATGATGAAGGTTTCCAGCAGCACCTCGCGCTGGGCGTTGCGGATGCTTTCGAACACGGCAGGAAAGAAATCCTCGCCGTTGATCAGCAAATCGACCTGGTTGCCATCACGCCAGTCGTACTTCATAGCCGTATCTCCACAGCCAACGGTGCATGATCCGACAGGTGCGACCAGGGGCGGGTCGACAGCACCTGCGGGTTTTGAGTGGTTGCGTTGCGCACGTAGATGCGATCCAGGCAGAGCAGCGGCCAGCGCGCGGGAAAGCTCTTGGCCGGCGCGCCATGTTCGCTGACGAAGGCTTCCTTCAGCCCGCTGGCGGCCAGCAAGCCGTCGGCACGTTTGCGCCAGTCGTTGAAGTCACCCGCGACGATCACCGGCGCATCGGCAGGCAGGCGGTCGAGCACCTTGCAGAGCAGACCAAGCTGCTGCTTGCGATGGATTTCCCGCAGCCCCAGGTGCACGCAGATGGCGTGTACTTCGGCGTGGCCCGGCACGTCGAGCACCGAGTGCAGCAGCCCGCGCTGCTCCTGGGTGCCAATGGAGATATCCAGGTTCTCGTGGCGCAGGATGGGAAACTTCGACAGCAGTGCATTGCCGTGGTCGCCGTGGGGGTAAACGGCGTTGCGGCCGTAGGCGAACTGCGGCCACATGCTGTCGGCGAGAAACTCGTATTGTGGCGTCGCTGGCCATTCTTCGTAGCGCTTGGCGTGGTGCTCGTGGGTACCGTGCACCTCCTGCAGGAACACCATGTCCGCCGACAGCGTGCGGACCGCATCGCGCAGCTCCGGCAGGATGAAACGCCGATTCAGAGCGGTGAACCCCTTGTGGGTATTGACCGTGAGAATCTTCAGCGTGTGGACCGCCGTAGCCAGTTCGGTCGGTGCCGGTTGGTGGGTGCTCATTGGGAAACTCCTGGCGACCGGCCTGGGGCATTGGGCAACCCCTCGGCCAGGTCGAACTGCTGTAAAAGCGAGTAGGCGTCGTAGGGGGCGCGTACCTTGAGATCGTTGTCGAAATAGCAGTAGACGTCGCGCGAGGCCCTGGCACGAGGCTTGTGGGCATCGATCAATTGCGCATCGCCTGGCTGGTTGCCGCGGCTCCAGGTGGCGATGCGCTGGTGCCAGTGGGCCAGCGCAGGCTCATCGTAGCCGCTGGCGTAGAGTTTCTTGTTGCCGTGCAGGCGCAGGTACACGAAGTCGCTCGTCAGGTCTTCGGCGTAGGGCCACTTGCCGCCACTGTCAGCGAACACCAGCGCCACCCTGTGCTTGCGCAGCAGGGCGATGAACGCCGGGTCCCGGAAACTGCCATGGCGGATTTCCACGGCATGTCGCAGACGCTGGTGATGGGGTACGTCGAGACTGCCTTCGCTTCGCCGATCCGCTTTGCGGGCACAGCGCTGTGCCTGTTCGGTATCTTTGGGCAGCAAGGCGAGAAAGTCGGCGAAGCGCTGCTCATCGAAGGCCATGCTCGGTGGGAACTGCCACAGGAACGGGCCGAGTCTGTCGCCGAGTTGCAGAGGCCCGGAGGCGAAGAAGTTGGCGATCGGCGTGGCTACGTCGTTCAGGCGGCGTATGTGGGTGATGTAGCGCGGCGCCTTGACCGCGAAACGAAACCCCTCGGGCGTCTCGCTGGCCCAGCCGGCATAGCGCTCGGGCGTCTGCAGGGCGTAGAACGAGCCGTTGATCTCTATGCTGTTGACGGCCCGGGAGGCGAACTCCAGCTCCTCCTTCTGACGCAGGCCCTGGGGATAGAACTCACCCCGCCATGGCGCGTAACGCCAGCCGGAGATGCCGATATGGATGCGGCTCAAGGCGATTCACCCATGCAACAGGCGCCAAGCGGCAAGCTGCGCGTGCAGGGCGCACACCCAACCGGATGCCGTCTCGTCGCCTGTATCGGCATGGCTCAGTGCGCTCCGGTGACGCTGCGAAACGGTGCCGTGCTGGCGTCACTGTCACCGGGCTGGGCGATGTTGCCCAGGGAAACGACACCCACCAGACGATTCTCGCGGCTCAGCACCGGCAGACGACGTATCAGGTTCTCACCCATATTGCGGGCCACGTGACCGACGTCTTCGTCTTCGGAGCAGGTGATATCGTTGATTGTCATTCTGTCCTCCGGTCGGTGGTCGAGGTGTTCAGCGAGGCGACTGGGCAGCTTCAGGCGTTCTAGGCGTTCCAGGCGTCGTTAAATTCCGACTGGAGCGGCGGGGGCGCGGTTCAAGGTTTTTGCCGCCTGGGCGACGGGAATCGGCGCTGAGCGGGTGTCAGAGCAGGGACTTGAGGTAATCGCCAAAACCACCGCGTGCACGGCAGTCCAGTCGTGCGCTGGTGTAGACCTGTGGCAGGCAGCTCCAGGCGATACGTGCGCCGATGCGCTCGAAGGCTGCTACCAGTTGTACGTCTTCATCGACCGGGATGGCCTTGAAACCGCCAGCGCGACGGTAGCAGGCGGCGCTGAAGGAGAGGTTGGCGCCATGGATATGCCGGTGTCCGTCGCGGGCCTGGTAGGCGCTTGCGTAGCGCGCCTGTACCTCGTGGCCGAGGTCACCCCATTCGGCGACCTGCACGGTGCCGCAAACCATGTCGGCCTTCAGGCTCAACTGGCGTACCAGCCAGTCCGGGGCGACGCGGCTGTCGGCATCCGAGCAGGCTATCCAGGTGGCGCCATGGGACAACAGCCACTCGATACCAGCAGCCCGCGCCAGGCCCACGTTCTGCGCCTCGATGGTGAGGGTGTCGACAGGGTAGTTGGCGATGACGCTGGCGGAGCCATCGGTGCAGCTGTCGAGCACGACCAGAATGCGAACGGCCACCTTCAGCTCGAGATGAGCAGCGGCGGTGAGCACGGCGTCGAGGCACTGGTCGAGTGACCGTTCTTCGTTGTGCGCAGGAATGACGACGCCGATCATGCTGGCAACTCGTCACCCGTGGAGGGGGCCAGCCCCTCACGTTGCGCAACCGACGTTGGCTCGGTGCCCCATACCTCGAGCAGCATGTCGGCATCTTCATGGCGCAGCAGGCGCGGCAGGCCCAATGCCTGATGAATGCGTTGGTGGACCTGGTCACCGGTCAGCGGGCATTCGTCGATCGGCCAGCGCCAGTGGCAAGCGAGCAGGTTGCCGCCCTGATTGAGCGAGGTCCGTGCCCGCTCGATGAGGCGATCGAGGTCTTCGCTGTCGAGGTAGTAGCACAGCTCGCTGAGTACGATGAGGTCGAAGCTGCCCTCCGGCCACTGCTCCGGCAGGCGGGTCTGCAGCAGGCGCACGTTGCTGCGATGGGCGAGACGATTGCGCGCCAGTTCCAGCGCGATGGCCGAGGTATCGCTGCACAGTAACTGGGTGCAGCGCTCGGCAAGGCGTGCACTGAGCTCGCCATTGGCACAACCTGGCTCGAAGATGCTGCCGTAATGGTTGCGCGGCAGGGCGGCGAGGGTCAGGTTGCGCTTGCGTTGTTCGTACCAGCGCTCGCGAAAGGACCAGGGGTCTTCGCTGCCTTTGAAGAGCCTGTCGAAATAGTTGTCGGCGACACTCATAAAAAAACCACCTCGAACGGTTGCTGCAGGCGCTCCACGGTCGTGGCCGAAAGCACCGGCTCGTGGCCCGTATCCGGGTCGCTGTAAAGCTGGCTGGCGAAGGCCTGTATGGCGTGGCGCTTGCGGGCTTGTGCCCATTTGTCCAACTGCAGCTTGCGGGCCCGCTCCCAGGGCAGGCGAGGATCCTCGGGGTTCGCCCAGTGCCAGGCCCAGACCGGGATTTCGTGCACCCTTGCGCCGCAGCTCCGTGCCGCCGCCAGGGATGCGCGGCCTACGGCTTCATGATCGCTGTGACCGTCCTCGCTCCAGGTGGTGAACACCACGTCGCTGGGCTGCAGATAGGTGCTCAGGAATAGCTGCAGTTCGTGTTCGCGCGCGGCCACGCCGGTATCGGGAAACCCGCCGTGTACCCATTGCATCTGATTCAGGGGCAGGCCAAGGCGCTTCAGGGCGTCGGCGCTTTCCAGCGGGCGCACGACGCTGAGCCGCTGTGGTGTCCAATACCCGGAGCCCGGGTGGCTGGCACCGCCGTCGGTGACCGAGATCAACAGCACCTGGCGCTGTTCACGAGCGAGCAACTGCAGCAGACCACCGCAGCCGAGTATTTCATCGTCCGGATGGGGCGAGACGATCACCGCCCGGGAACCTGCCGGCACCAGTTGCGTGCAGTCCATGTCAGGTACCTGAGCAAGGTGCCGCGACGCTCTCCAGGCTTGTGGCGAGGTGCCTTGTCCCTGAATCGGATTGGCTTTCATAGCGTCCAGCTCCCTGGTCGTTGTTGCGCTGCGAGACGGCCGAGGTCGGCCAGGTCGCGTTCTGCATGGCTTTGTCGCAGGTACACCGGCAGATCGGCCAGGTGTCTGGCGAGTACGCCGTCACGGCAATAGGGAGCAGCGCCCAGTGCGCGGCCGACATGACGAATCACGCTGTCGGCAGCGCTTTCGCAGCGAGCACGCACCTGGCGCACCGGCAATTCGGCGTTCGCTTGCGGGTTGGCATCTATCCAGCGGGCGCAGTCGCGCAATGCGCTGGCCGCCGCGAGCAGGGCGTTGTCCACCTCGCCGAGGTGGGCGAGGGCGTGGGGTTCATCGTGGCGTGCACAGTGTTTGCGCAACGCTTCGCCGATCAATTGCGCCGAGCCATACCAGCAGGCGGCGATACCGGCGCCGCCCTGCCAGAAACCCGGACGCTGCAGATAGCCACCGGGCGGCCCCACGCGGTAGCCGCGAGCACCCTCGAACGACACCTCCACGCTTTGCGTGGCCTGCATGCCGATTGCCTGCCAGCCGTCGTTGCTGACACTGACGCCTGACTGGGCCAGCGCGACGGCCACCAGTTGCTGCTCGCCGCTGGCATTCCAGGCGGTCAGTAGCCCATGGCTGAGCACCTTGGCGCCCGAGCACCAGGCCTTGCGCCCATGCAGATGGACACTGCCATCGCTCTGCTCGGCATGCAGCTCGACGCGTGCCTGGGGCGGCTCGGCGGCCCACATGCCCCAGATGCTGTCGCTGGGCGGCGACGGTGCCGCGAAGTGCTGCATGATCGCCAGGGCGTCCGTGTGCCCTTCGTAAAGCTTGCACAGGCTCAGATCGTGTGCCGCGACCGTGGCCAACGCCTGCCAACGTTGCAGGGTATGGCCACCGCCGGGTTGCGGTAATTGGTCGAGGCCGGCGCCACAGAGCGTTTGCAACGCATGGGCGAGGGCCTCGGATTGGATCGGTGCAGCGAGCGGCAGCTCGTCCAGCAGAACGCCGAGGCGATCCACGGGAGAGCCGCCGCCGGGCGTCATGCCTGTTTTTCCTTGTGCAGCTCGAAGAGCACCAGAGAGCGATGGGTCACGGTGAACTCGTCGCCGAACTGGAAGCTTTCGTCTTCCGGTTCATCGGTGCGGTTGGTATCGAGCATGCAGGTCCAGTGGCTGCCCTGAGCGACTTCCGGCAAGCGGAAGTTGACCACGTCGTGATGCGCGTTGACCACCAGCAGCAGGGTTGCGTCGGCGCCGCTGCGGCGAATGCCGGTCGGCTGCGCGCGGCCATCGAGCAGCATGCCCAGGCAGCGGGCGTGCGGATCGTGCCAGTTCTCTTCGCTCATCTCTTCGCCATGGGGCGCCAGCCAGGTGACGTCCTTGACTCCCAGCTCTTCGTTGTAGGCGCCGACGAAGAAACGGCCGCGACGCAGGATCGGGTAGCTCATGCGCAGCTTGATCAGGCGGCTTACGAAGGCTTGCAGTTGCTTGCCCTGTTCACCGAGGTTCCAATCGATCCAGCCGATCTCGCTGTCCTGGCAGTAGGCATTGTTGTTGCCGTGCTGGGTGCGCGCGAACTCGTCACCGGCCACCAGCATCGGTGTGCCCTGGGCGAGCAGCAGGGTCGCCATGAAGTTGCGCATCTGCCGGAACCGCAGGTCGTTGATGGCTTCGTCGTCGGTTGGCCCCTCGACGCCGTGGTTCCAGGACAGGTTGTTGTTGCTGCCGTCCTGGTTGTTCTCGTCGTTGTCCTCGTTGTGCTTGTCGTTGTACGACACGAGGTCATTGAGGGTGAAACCGTCGTGGGCGGTGATGAAGTTCACCGACGTGAACGGGCGCCGACCGCGCTGGTTGTACAGGTCGCCCGAAGCGGTCAGGCGGCTGGCGAGCTCGGCCAGCTGACCTTCGTCACCTTTCCAGAAGCCCCGTACGTTGTCGCGGAACTTGTCGTTCCACTCCGCCCAGCCCGGTGGGAAACCGCCGACCTGGTAACCGCCCGGGCCGCAGTCCCACGGCTCGGCGATCAGCTTGACCTTGCTCAGCACCGGATCCTGGCGGCAGGCGACCAGGAAGCTGTGGCGCTCGTCGTAACCGTCGTGGGCACGGGCGAGAATGGTCGCCAGGTCGAAACGGAAACCGTCCACGCCCATTTCCTTGGCCCAGTAGCGCAGCGAGTCGGTGACCATCTGCAGCACGCAGGGGTGGCTCAGGTCCAGGGTATTGCCGGTGCCGGAATCGTTGATGTAGTAGCGCTTGTCGTCGGGCATCAGCCGGTAGTAGCTGGCGTTGTCGATACCGCGCATGGACAGGGTAGGGCCCAGCTCGTTGCCTTCGGCGGTGTGGTTGTAGACCACGTCGAGAATCAGCTCGAGGCCGGCGTCGTGCAGGTGCGCAGCCATCTCCTTGAACTCGTTGATATGCCCACTGGCCAGGTAGCGCGGATGAGGCGCGAAGAAGCCGATGCTGTTGTAGCCCCAATAGTTGTTCATGCCCTTTTCCAGCAGGTGCTGGTCGTTGACGAAGGCATGCACGGGGAGCAATTCCACCGAGGAAACACCCAGTTTGCGGATGTGCTTGATCACGTCGGCGTTCATCAGCCCGGCGAAGGTACCGCGCTTGTCTTCGGCCACCGACGGGTGACGCATGGTCAGGCCGCGCAGATGGGCTTCGTAGAGCACCGTCTTGTCCCAGTCGACGCGATGGTTGCGGTGTTTGCCCCAGGTATAGGCAGGGTCGACGACCTTGCACTTGGGCACGAAGGGCGCACTGTCACGCTCGTCGAAGCTGAGGTCGCCATCGGGATGACCGATCTCGTAGCCGAACAGCGCTTCCGACCACTTCAGTTCGCCAACCAGTTGCTTGGCGTAGGGGTCGATCAACAGCTTGTTGGGGTTGAAACGGTGCCCGGCTTCCGGCTCGTAAGGGCCGTAAACCCGGTAACCGTAAATCAGCCCCGGATGTGCATCGGGCAGGTAGCCGTGCCAGATCTCGTCACTGTACTCCGGCAACTCGATGCGTTCGATCTCCTCGAGACCGTCCGGATCGAAGATGCACAGCTCGACCTTGGTGGCGTGAGCCGAGAAGAGCGCGAAGTTGACGCCCAAACCATCCCAGGTCGACCCCAACGGAAAGGGGTGACCTTCGGTAATACGCGAGCGTGGTTGACTCATTCTGGGTGGCTCCTGGTGTCAGGCCTTGGGTTTCTTGGGGGCGGGTTTCGCTGCGGTCGGTTTGGCCTTGGCCGGCGCCTTGGCCGGTTTCAGTTCGGCCGGCTTTTCGGCTGCAGCCGGTGCGGTCTTGCTGGCGCGCGGCTTGATCGGCGCGGCAGGCTTCGGCTCGGTGGTGGCGGCCTTCGGCTTGCTCACGCGCTTGGCGGTGGCCTTGGCAGGCGTCTGCTCGGCTTCGGCGAGCTTGGTGGCCATTTCCCAATGGCGTTTGGCCTGGCCGCTGGGTTTCCCTTCGGATTCCCAGATCTGGTAGGCGAATTCACGGATGCGGTCTTCTTTTGCGCTCATGGGTGTGACTCCTGAGAATGGGTCGGGACGATCAGCAGATTGACGGGGACATCGCGCAGTACGTCGCGTACCGCGATATGGCCGTCGCTCGGTAACAGGTCGGCAGAGGAGAAGGCACTGTGCAAAGCCTTGTCGGACAGAGCCGGAGGCAGGGCGATGCGGGTGTCGCCCCATTGGTCATGGGCAATCAGCGGGGTCTGGCTGTCGCCCAGTAGCGATGCGGCCAGGCGTGGCACGATCACCAATGCGTGGGTGTCGCCATGGCTGCGCAGGAAGGCGAGCACCTTGCTGGCATGACGACCCGTTACGGTGAGCGGCTGATAGTCGCCTTTGGCGAACAACCGCTGATGTTGCTTGCGGGCGGCCAGGGTTGCGGCGATCAGCGCCTGCTTGATCTGGCCGTCGTGCCAGTGCGGCAGCGCCTCGGCAAGCGATGCATTGCTGTCCAGCGCCTGCTGGCGCGCGGCAAAATCCACTGGGCGGCGGTTGTCCGGATCGACCAGAGAGAAGTCCCAGAACTCGCAGCCCTGATACAGATCGGGTACGCCCGGCACGCTCATGCGCAGCAGGCTCTGGGCCAGACTGTTGAGTGCACCAGCAGGGGCGATCTCCACGGCAGCGGCGCGGATCTCTTCGCGCAGCTGGCTGCCTTGCCCGCTGCCCAGCAACTTCTCCAGATAGTCCCGGCAAGCACTTTCGTAGTCGCCGTTCGGGTTGCTCCAGGTACTGCGCAGCTTGGCCTCGCGAACGGCCTTTTCCTGCCAGGCGGTGACCCGCTCGGCGAGAGTCTGCAGGCCTTGGGAGTCATCCGCCGGGAGATCCAGCGGCCAGCAGGCCAGGAGGATCTGCAGCAGCATCAGCTCATCACCTGGCGACGGTGCAGTGCCGTCATCGAGCTCCTTGCGCAGCGGTGCTGCCAGCTCGCGCCAGTGTTGGCAACGTTCGGCGAACCATTCCGCGCGCTCGCTGAGCACCGCCAGCCGGGCACGGGTGTCTTCGCCGCGCTTGTGGTCATGGGTCGCGGTGGTCAGCAGGTTGGCCGGAAAGTGCTGAGCACGTTCCTGGCAGCCCTGATGGAAAGCCTCGACGGGAGCACTGAACTGCTGCGGGTCGAAGCCCACGTCATTGCGCGACAACAACACCGCGCTGCGGTAGCAGGCGGTATCTTCCACCGCCTTGGCGGCGGCCGGGGAAGTGAGCTGCTGGAAGCGCTCGATCATTTTCGTCCACAGCTTGCGCTGCGGGCTCGGTGGCAGCTCGGAAAGCACCTGGCCGCCCAGCCAGTTGTCCAGGTGCTCGAGCAGCGGCCAGTCGGCTTCGGCCAGGGTGCTGCGCGCGCCTTCCAGGGCCTGGTCGAACACCGCCTGGTCGCTGGCGCTGCGTCCAGCGGCGGACACGTAAGTGCGGTACACGGGGAAATGCACGATCAGTTCCAGCAGGGCCCGGCGAATGGCACCCAGGGTCAGGTCGCGGGTAGCGATATCGTCCCGAGCGATCAGCAGTAGGCCTTGTGCCAGCGCCTCCAGATCGCCGGCCAGAGAGGTGGTCAGCACCAGTTGGCGGGCCTGACGCACTTCCTCCATGAAGTCGGCGCCACGGCCGCTGGTCTCGCTCCACAGTTGGGCCAGCACGGCCTCGCCCTGAGGGTCGTGCTGCAGCAGGGACACCTGGTTCATGAACTCGTAGCCGGTGGTGCCATCGACACCCCAGTCGAGAGGCAGCTGCTCACCCTCGCCGAGAATCTTCTCGACGTAGATCGGGAAGCGGCTGCCGCGCAGCTCGGCGGGGCGCTGCGGCAGCAGTCTCTCGACGCGACGGCGCAGCTTGCGGCAGTAAGCACGTGGGTTGGCCAGGCCATCGACATGGTCGATACGCAGACCGTCGACCAGACCTTTCTCGATCATCTCGAAAATCTTCGCGTGGGTCGCTTCGAACACCTCGTGGCGTTCGACCTTGAGGCCGCCCAGTTCGTTGATGTCGAAGAAGCGCCGCCAGTTGATGTCGTCCGCCGCGGTGCGCCAACTGGCCAGGCGATAGTGCTGGCGCTCGAGCAGTTGATGCAGGGGCTCGAAACCCTTTTCTTCGCTTGGGCGCAGGCTGGCGATGGCGCGATCGATTGCGCCTCCGGCCTTGCTGGCCAGTGCGACCAGCTCACGGAACAGGGTGCGCGCCTGGCGTTGGCCGTCCTGGCTGTCGTCCAGTGCCGCGAAGCGCTTGCCCAGGGCCTGCAGTTCGGGATGCCCGCTGTGTTGCAGCACGTCGCCATAGGTCGACGGGTTGAGCGGAAAGCGGTGATCGTAGTGCTTGGCGTAGAGCAGGCCCCGTTCGGCATCGAAATGCAGCTCGATCTCGCCGGCTGCCAGGACCTCGCCATAGTCGCTGCGCAGGAAGGGCACCAGCAACTGACCGCGCAGCAGCGGGTCGTGGGACTGCCAGTGAATGTCGAAGAACTTGGCGTGGGGGCTGCTGATGCCCCATTCCAGAACGTCCAGCCACCAGGGGTTGGCGTCGCCGCCCACGGCCATGTGATTGGACACGATGTCGAGGATCAGGCCCATGCCCCTGGCGCGCAATGCCGCGACCAGGCGCTGCAGGGCCGCTTCGCCGCCCAGCTCAGGGTTGATGCGGGTCGGGTCGACCACGTCATAGCCGTGCATGGAACCCGGCCGCGCGGTCAGCAGCGGCGAGGCATAGATGTGGCTGATGCCCAGGCGAGCGAAGTAATCGACCAGGGGCACTGCGTCTTCGAGGGTGAAGCCCTTGTGGAACTGCAGGCGAACGCTGGCGCGCAAATCAGTCATGGCGTGTGCCCTCGACCAAATTGCGTGCCCACTGCAGGCGTTGCAGGCGGTGGCTGACCGCTGGCTCGTCGAGCATGCCATCGGCATCTTCCGACCAGCGCCGCCGCCAGTTCGGGTGTTCTTCGCCGGGGCCCGGCAGGTTGGGCTGCTCGGTGGCGGCCATGGCATCTTCCAGTGGCAGCAGTACCAGCGGTGCCGGTGTGCTGCCGATGAAGGCGATGCTGGCATCCAGTTGCTGGGTGTCGTCCATGTGTTCCGCAGTAGCGTGTCCGTGCTCGTGCAAGGCCTGGTGCAGTGCCTGGGTTTCGTGAGCGCGCAAGTCGTGATCCTGTCTGGTGTAGTCGTCGCTGCGGTGACCCGCGGCCTGGCGCCAATGGATGTCGCGGGAGGCAAGCCAGCCGCGGATACTCGGCAAATCGTGGGTCGTGGTGGTGGCCAGGGCATCGCGTGGCCAATGCGCCGGCGCGTTGAAACGGCCATTGCTTTGCTCGAACAGCAGCACGCGCATGCCGAGGATGTTGCGCTGTGCCAATTCTTCACGCAGACCATCGGGCACGGTGCCGAGGTCTTCGCCGATGATCAGCGCCCCGTGGCGCTCGGCCTCGAGGCACAGCAGGCGCAGCAGATCCCGGGACGGGTAATTGAGGTAGGCGCCTGCGCCGGAGTCCGCACCTTCGGGAATCACCCACAGACGGCGCATGCTCATCACGTGGTCGATGCGCATGCCACCGGCGTGGGCCAGGTTGGCGCGCAGCATCTCGATATAGGCGCGGAAGCCGTTGCGTTGCAGACCGCTGGGCGAGAACGCGGAAACGCCCCAGTTCTGCCCGGAGCGGTTGAGGATGTCCGGTGGGGCGCCGACGCTCACTGCCTGCAGCAGTTCGGCCTGGCGAGCCCAGGCCTGGCTGCCGGCCGCGTCGGCGCCCACCGCCAGGTCGGCGATCAGGCCGACCGCCATGCCGGCTTCACGGGCGCTATCCTGGGCACGGTCTAGGCAGCGGGCGATCAGCCATTGGGCGAAGGCGTGGAATTCGATTTCTTCCTGATGGCCCTCGCAGAACTGCTCGACGGCTTCGTTGGCCGGGTCACGGTACTGTTCTGGCCAAACGCGCCAGTCCACCGGCAGCCCGTTGAGATCCATGAACCCGCGCAGCGCTTCGAAGCGACAGTGCTGGCGCAGGGCGTCGCCAGCCTCGCGGCGAAAGTCGTCGAAGTCGTCGCGCAGCGGGTGGGCGCTGGCGCGAAAGTCGGCATGCAACTGACGCAGGATACGCATACGGCTGCCAGCCACACCCGGCCAGTCGATCAGCTCGAGGCTTTCCAGGCGCGCCAGTTCTTCACCGAGACCGCAGCTGCGAATCGCCTGCTGCAGCGCGTCTTCGCCAAGAATGCTGCCCGGCGCGGCATGCAGCACGTTGAAGAACAGACGGCTGGAAGGCGAGTAGGGGCTGTAGGTGTGCAGATTGGCGCTGAACATGGCATGCATCGGGCTGATCGCCACGGCATCGGCGCCACGCCTGGCTGCGTTGCAGACCAGGGACTCGAGCGCCTGGGTGTCGCCCAGGCCACCATCGTTGGGGCGACGCAGCGAGTACAACTGGGCACTCAGCCCCCAGATCTTGGCATTTTCGCGGTCGGCCAACTGGGCGACGCTGGGGCAGGCCGCGGGTGCGACCGCCAGAGTCACCACGCCGCCAGCGATGCGCAACTGGTGATAACCGGTGATGCCGATAACCGGCAGGCGGCCGCTGTCATCCAGGCGGCCTTCCAGGCGTTCGCCCTGTTCCAGCTCGATCTCGTACAGGGTTCCTGGCGGGAAGTAACGGGTCAGATCGAGGGTTTCCTGGAGGTCCAGAGTCACCAGTGGTCCAAGTGCAAGGCTGTCCTGACGCTGTTGCAGTTCGGCGAGGCTGGCGTCGATCTGCTCGCTGTCCTGCACGGCATAGCCCAGTGCCTCGAGCAGGCGTCGCTGGTTTTCCGGGGTAACCGATTGCTGGCGACCATCGGCGTCGATCCAGTCGACGCTCAGGCCTGCGGCACGGCTCAGTTCGGCAAGGCGTGCATCGCTCATGCTGCGCCCTCCAGCAGAACCCGGATGCTGCGTGGCGGCAACTGGTCGGCATCCTTGTCCGCACGATGGGCGAACAGTGTGGTGGCACCTGCAGGGGCATCCGCGGCGACGTGCGCGTCGCTCAGGTTCAGGTCGATGCGCAGGATCTGCCCATCACCCAGCTGCCAGCTGGCAGCCACTGCGGCCTCTGCCAGTACCCGGCTTTCCAGGGCCTGGCTGCCCTGCAGGCGCGGCACGATGTGCTCACGGCGCAGGCTAAGCAGCTCGCGGTAAAAACCCAGCCAGGCCTTGCCGGAGGCGGTCTCGCGGGTGTGGTGATCAGGGGTGGAGGCCTGGAATGTGCTGGTTTCGTTAGGGGCGGGAATTTCCTGTCCGGAGAACCTGGAGAATTCGCGAAACTCGTTCTGCCGGCCCTTGCGTACCGCTTCGCCCAGCTCGTCGTTGTGCGAGGTGAAGAACTGGAAGGGCTGTTCGCTGCCCCATTCCTCGCCCATGAACAACAGGGGAATCATCGGGCTGAGCAGCAGCAGGGCAGTGGCGCTCCTCAGTGCATCGCCGTCGGCCAGGCTGAGCAGGCGCTCGCCAAGAGCGCGGTTGCCGACCTGGTCGTGATTCTGCAGGAACAACACGAAGGCGCTGGGAGGCAGATGCCCGCTGCTGCTGCCACGGGCCGTGCCGTGGCGGGTGGTTTCACCCTGGTAGATGAAGCCTTCGCGCAGGCAGCGGGCGAGCTTGTGAGTGGCGTCCTCGGCGAAGTCGGCGTAATAGCCTTCGTGCTCGCCGGTGAGCAGATGATGCAGCACGTTGTGGCCGTCGTCGTTCCACTGGGCGACGAAACCACGCTGCAGCAGCTCGGCGTCATTGTTCTCGTTTTCCAGCACCAGGTGCAGATGACGGCCACTGGCAATCGAGCCATGTACACGCTCAGCCAGCTCGAGCAGGAAGTCGCGCTCACCGATGGCATGCACGGCATCCAGACGCAGGCCGTCGACGCGGTAGTCCTGCACCCACATCAGCGCATTGTCGATGAAGTAGTCGCGCACTTCGCGGCGGCGGAAATCGATGGCCGGGCCCCAGGGCGTGTGGACGTCCTCACGGAAGAAGCCACTGGCGTACTGGCCGAGGTAATTGCCATCGGGGCCGAAGTGGTTGTAGACCACATCGACGAAGACCATCAGACCCAATTGGTGAGCATGATCGATCAGCGCACGCAGCTCGTCGGGGGTACCGTAGGAGGAATCCGGGGCGAAGGGTAAAACCCCGTCGTAGCCCCAATTGCGGCCACCGGGAAATTCGCCCAGGGGCATCAGTTCGATGGCGGTGATGCCCAGCTCGATGAGCGCCTGCAGCTTTTCCTGCACGCCTTTATAGCCGCCGAGGGTGCCGACATGCAGTTCGTAGAGCACCGTTTCCTGCCAGGGGCGACCCTGCCAGCCGGCCGTGCTCCAGTGGTAGTGGCCAGGCGCGTCCACGCGGCTCGGGCCATGAACGTCCGCGGCTTGCCAGCGTGAAGCGGGATCGGGTACCAGCAGGTTTTCGTCGATCAGGTAGCGGTAGTCGCTGCCGGCACCTACCGGCAGCGTTGCCGTGAACCAGCCGTCTTGGTCGGCCGTCATTGGGTGTCGCTGATTGTCTTGCAGTTCTACTGCTACACATTTTGCGTCTGGTGCCCAGAGGGCGAAATGGGTGTGACCATGTTCGTCCAGCCAGGCGCCATGTCGTCGGGATTTCTCAACCATCACGCCAATTTCCCACCCGACATCTTCGCGGCCAGCAGCTTGCGGTACAGCGCCGCATAGGGCTCCACCGACTGCGTCCAGTACAGCGGTGATGCCATTGCACGGGCGCGCATGGCGTTGAGCAGCTGCGGATTGCGATGCACGGCCATGGCCCGGCGTACCGCTTCCAGATAGCTCTCGGTGCTGGTTTCGTTGAACAGGAAGCCGCTCACGCCATCTTCGATGGTGTCGGCCAGACCGCCGGTAGCACGGGCGATCGGCAGTGAGCCGAAGCGCTGGGCGTACATCTGGCTGAGGCCACAGGGCTCGAAGCGCGACGGCATGAGCAGGAAGTCGCTGCCTGCGAACATGCAGCGCGCGTCCGCTTCGTTGAAGCCGACATTGGCGCCGACCCGGCCCGGGTAACGGCGGGCGAGTTCTCGCACCGCTTCTTCCAGGTGCTCTTCGCCTCGGCCGATGATGGCGATACGGCCACCTTCGGCAACGATGGTGTCGGCGATTTCCAGGGTCAGGTCGATGCCTTTCTGTTGCACCAGCCGGGACACCACGGCGAACAGCGGACCATCGCTCTGCTCGAGGCCGAATATCTTCTCGACGTGGCGGGTGTTGACCCGTTTGCTTTCCCAGTCGTGGGCTTCGAAGCCCTGCACCAGATGCGGGTCGTTCAGCGAATCCCAGCTTTCGTCGATGCCGTTGGGGATGCCGCTCAACTGGTTGAGCTGCACCTTGAACTGCAGCATGCCTTCCAGGCCGCAGCCGAATTCCTGGGTGGTGATCTCGCGGGCGTAGTTTTCGCTCACGGTGGTCACGTGATCGGAGTACACCAGGCCAGCCTTGAGGAACGACAGTCTGCCGTAGAACTCCATGCCCTGATGGCCACACGCCGAGGAGGGCAGGCCCAGTTCAGGGCTGCATTCGAGGCTGCACAGGCCCTGATAGGCGAGGTTGTGAATGGTGAACACGGTGGGGGTGTTCTGGCCACGCCAGGTCATGTAGGCAGGCGTCAGCGCAGCAGGCCAGTCGTTGGCGTGAACCACCTCGGGGCACCAGCTCAGGCAGGCGGTACCGGAGGCGATCTCGGCGGCAGCCAGGCCCAGGCGAGCGAAACGGATGTGGTTGTCTTGCCAGTCGCGGCCCTGGGCGTCGGCGTAGGGGGTGCCGTCACGGTCGTAAAGCTCGGGGCACATCAATACATAAACGATCAGCCCGTCGGGCAGGGTCATGCAGCCTACGCGGGCCGGGGGCAGGGCGGCGTGGCCGGGAACGCTGCCCACGTCGCGAATAGCGTGACCGCTTTCCAGCACCTGGCGGTAGCCGGGGATCAGTACGCGAACATCGTGATTGGTGCTCATGGCGCGTGGCAGCGAAGCTGACACGTCACCCAGGCCACCCACCTTGATCAGGTCGGCGAGCTCGGAACTTACAAAGAGGACTTTCTTCTTTGCTGCATGCAAATTGGTGATTTTGCTCTGCGGCTTGAGTGGCATTTCTATCGATAAAGCCTGATCAAACCGTGTTGCCACGACAGCGTTTCCCATACCCACCTCCGATCGATTCTGTCCTTGACCCGTAACTGTTTCTTTCGCTTGCACGCTAACGGGAATATGCCGCATGTCGTTCCAGTTGAATCCCGTGTCAGGGCCGGAGGAAAAGCTGCTTTCTGATTATTAATTCCCACGTAGTTCATGACCTAGGTAGGAAAGAAGAAGTTTCGACTATTTTCAATGTCGAGCCGCGCGGCGGGGAACTAATGGAAAACAGCAGGTTTTCGCTGCGATTACGCCGCAAGTGACTGATTTTCGACTGTGATAGGCGCTTCTGGTTGGAGCTTTCAGCTGTCCGAGAGTCGCTCTGGGAGGCGCTTGTCAGGTTTTTGGCTCACTCAGGGCGACAGGCGGTCATGTTTACCTTCATCGCCGGGATTTTTGGTGGGCCCTTAATGGCTCTGGCAGGAGTTGGACAGAAACTTGGACAACTAAGGCCGGCGTGCAAGTGATGAAGTGCTGGCACTTTAGTTTGATCGTTTGAATAACTATCGCCGCTAACGTCATATATAGATTTTTGAGTGTTCAATATTCCCTGTCGTAAATTAGAGTGGGCACTTTTCAAACGGATGCTGTCCGCCGCACAAAGGCTGGAACGCTGCCGTTTTCTGCACTTTGCAGGCGCTCTTTTGCTTTCCTGGCGGATTAGCGCAGTCGCCTGTCGTGTGACGCTGTTGAAAATCGTGAACGCCTGCCCGCTCGGGAGGCGCGCGAACGGGGCATTCTGGTACTGTGGCGCAGCCCTCAACAGCACCCCATGGCCATGAACCTCGATAACCGCATCAAATTCCGCCACCTGACCTGCTTTCTGGAAATCGCCCGCCAACGCAGTTTCGCCAAGGCTGCCGACTCTCTGGCAATCAGCCAGCCGGCGGTATCCAAGACGCTCAAGGAACTGGAGGAAATTCTCGCTGCCGTGCTGTTCGAGCGGGGCAAGGGCGGTGTCAGCCTGACGGCCGCCGGTCTGGCGTTCATGCGCTACGCCGGGCCTTGCGTGCAGGCGCTGCGCGATGGTGTGGCGAGCTTGCGTGGCGGCGAGCATGACGCCGGCCATGTGCGCGTTGGCGTGCTGTCGACCGTCGAGAGCCTGCTGATTCCGGAGGTGGTGCGCCGCCTGCACGAGCGTCACGCCGCGCTGGTGGTCAGTGTCGCCACCGGGCCAAGTGCCTATCTGCTGTCGCAGCTGCGGGTTGGCGAGCTGGATCTGGTGGTCGGTCGTATGACCGACAGCCCGGAGATCCAGGGTTTGACCTTCGAACACCTGTACAGCGAATCGATGAGCCTGGTGGTACGCCCGGGGCACCCTCTGCTCGCACTGGGCGACGAGGGCCTGGTGCAACTGGGTGACTATCCACTGGTACTGCCGCTGGCCGGCACCACTATTCGCCGCTATGCCGACAGCCTGTTCGTGCAGTGCGGTGTGCCGCAGCCCCGGCAACGACTGGAAACCCTCTCGCCGGCCCTCAGTCGGCGTTACGTGCAATGCAGCGACGCGGTCTGGGTGGCGCCGCTGGACGCGGTACGCCTTGACCTGCAAAGCGGTGAACTGGCGGAGCTGTCTCTGGGCATTCGCGAGCCCGGTGGTTCGGTCGGTATCTGCAGCAACGCGGCACTGCCGCTTTCACTGGCTGCCCAGTGGTGTTGCGAGACCTTGCGCGAGTTGGCTTCGGAGTATCACGGGCACCGATCCTGAGCCTGCTCGAGGTCTGCCGCGAGTCGGCAACGTTGCGCTAAGCGGGTTCCTGGCGCCTGTCGAGCCGGTCGCGGGCAGCTGTCCAACTGGTGACGTTGGGGCGTTGGTCATCCAGAGGTGGTGGCGCTGCATAGCGGGGATACTCGTCCGCAATGACCGTCTGCAGCACCGCTGGCAATGCAGCGATGCCAGGCACCTGCTGGCCCGTAGCGTTGAACACCATCAGGCCTGGTCGGCTGCCCATGCGCATGAAGGGCAGCCAGGGCGCAATGCGGACCCAGGCGACACTGGCGTTGGCGCTATCGGTATCGGTGCGCAGCAATTGTTCGCGGTCAGCCGTGAAATTGAAGATTTCCATGGCGTGGTACTGATTGCCCACCAGATCCTGATGGTTCCCGGCCAGTGGATTGTCATGGAACAGAGGAATCTCGGCGCTCAGGAACACCCGCTCAGCCTGCATGCGCAGAGGGGCTATGAAAGGGCGCCCCTGCGCGTCGCGCTCAAAGAAGGGCGGCAGGTTCACCGGGTCGTTGGCCACGTGCATGACGGCTACATCGGCCCCCGTCCAGGGATTGTGCCAGCTATGCAGTGGCTCGCCCGTCAGTGGGTCGAGGTAGAGCATCAGCTCCCGGGATACATGACGGAAGCCGATTCCGCGCCTGGGGTCTTGCAGGGTGCCAAGCTGGCGGATGTTCATGCCTTCGACCCGGAACAGCAGGCGGTCCGCTTCTCCCTCGACTCGCGACCAGACACGGCCTGACCAGTGATAGATGGTCGGGATGCCGTCAAGGGTCGAACCGTGGATCTTGCGCAGGGCGATGAGCGCGTCGGCAGGCTGGTTCAAGTCGAGCCGGCGAGTGCTTTCCAGCGTTTGATGAAGTGGCGTAAGCATGGGGAGCGATCCTCGGGCAGGGTGGCTAATCTGCCGATGCAGCCGTGGTGTGGCTTGCATTATCCGGTGCTTCACCGCTGCGCCGATAGGGCCGCACCGGGCCTGGTCGAGGGCGATGGCGGGATTTAATCCAATCTTAATTCATAACCCATGGGTTATTGATGGGCGGGTTATATTCATTGGGCGCGACGCGCTGCCTGCGTGATCATTGTCTGTAGAACCCGTACCGTCCGCCAAGCCTGAGCACGGTCAACGGGGCGACTCCATAATTTCAATAACCGGAGCCTGTCATGCCTGTTGAGGATAATAGCCGTTTCGTCATTCGTGATCGTAACTGGCACCCCAAAGCCTTCACTCCCGATTACAAGACCTCCATCCCGCGTTCGCCGCGTCAGGCGCTGGTGAGCATTCCGCAGTCCATTTCGGAAACCACCGGGCCGAACTTCACCCATCTGAAGATGGGCCGGCACGACAACGACCTGCTGCTCAACTTCAACAACGGTGGCCTGCCGGTTGGTGAGCGCATTCTGGTCTGCGGGCGAGTGATGGATCAGTACGGCAAGCCGATCCCGCACACCTTCGTGGAGATGTGGCAAGCCAACGCCGGGGGGCGCTATCGTCACAAGAACGACCGCTACCTGGCACCGCTGGACCCGAACTTCGGTGGTGTGGGCCGGGCCCTGACCGACAGCGAAGGCAATTACAGCTTTCGCACCGTCAAGCCGGGTCCGTACCCGTGGCGCAATGGTCCCAATGACTGGCGGCCTGCGCACATTCACTTCTCCATCAGTGGCCCGTCGATTTCGACCAAACTGATCACCCAGCTGTATTTCGAAGGAGATCCGCTGATCCCGCTGTGCCCGATCGTCAAGGCCATCGCCAACCCGGACGCGGTACAGACGCTGATCGCCAGGCTCGACATGAGCATGGCCAACCCCATGGACTGCCTGGCCTACCGCTTCGATATCGTGCTGCGCGGCCAGCGCAAGACCCACTTCGAGAACTGCTGAGGAGCCTGTCATGCCTGTCGAACTCTTGCGCGAAACCGCTTCGCAAACAGCCGGCCCTTACGTTCATATCGGCCTGGCACTGGCCGCCGCCGGCAACCCGACCCGCGACCAGGAAATCTGGAACCAGATGGCCCAACCCGGTGCGCCAGGTGAGCACATCACCCTGATCGGCCACGTCTACGATGGCAACGGCCACCTGGTGCGCGATGCCTTTCTGGAACTCTGGCAGGCCGACCATCAGGGCCGCTATGACACCGAGTACGATCTGGACAAGCCCTTCAACGGCTTCGGTCGTACCGCGACCACCTTCGATGCCGGCAGCGAATGGACGGTGCAGACCATCAAGCCCGGCGTGGTCAACAACGCCGCCGGGGTTGCGATGGCACCCCACGTGAACGTCTCGCTGTTCGCCAGGGGCATCAACATCCATTTGCATACCCGCATCTATTTCGACGACGAAGCCGAGGCCAATGGCAAGGATCCGGTGCTCAACCTGATCGAGCAGCCATCACGCCGCGAGACCCTGGTCGCCAAACGCTGCGAGGTTGACGGCAAGCCGGCCTACCGATTTGATATCCGCATTCAGGGGGACGGCGAAACGGTGTTTTTTGATTTCTGACAGAGGGCCGGATACGCCCGTCGAGCGGATCGGCGAGCGTATCCATCAGGGGTTCACGGCGGCACTCGACGCCCGCGGCTTTCGTGCCGATACCGAGCAACAGCGAGCAATCGATACCCTGGCGCGGTGGCTGCAAGGCTGGTGCGCCGGGCGTCGTGGCTGGCTGCGCAAACCCGCTGCCGGTGTTTACCTGTGGGGCGGCGTGGGCCGTGGCAAGAGCTTCGTCATGGATGCCTTCTTCGCCGCCGCACCCTTCGCGGCCAAGCGACGCGTGCATTTTCATGCGTTCCTGCAGGAACTGCAGGAGCGCATGAAGGCGTTCGCCGGTCACCCCGATCCTCTGGTGCTGGCGATCCGCGCGCTGGCACAGGACGTCCGCCTGCTGTGCTTCGACGAATTCCACGTGCACGACATCGGCGATGCCATGCTGTTGCGGCGCCTGCTCGATGTGTTGGTCGAGGAGGGCGTTGGCCTGGTGATGACCTCCAACTACGCACCTGCGGGGCTGTGCCCCAATCAGCTGTACCGCCAACGCTTCACGCCGGCGATCGAGATGATCGAAAAGCGTTTCACCGTACTGACGCTGGACGCCGGTATCGATTACCGCGAGCTGCCCGGTGGCGGGCAGCGCTGGGGCGAATACCTCTGGCCACAATCGGCAGGTGGCCTGGCTTACCTGGAAACCTGGCTGGCGCTGGACGACCAGGCGCAGCGCGATCGATCGCTGACGGTCAATCATCACCCGTTGCAGGTAAGGGCGCTGGCCCCCGGTCGCGCCTGGTTGGAGTTCGCAGAGCTGTGCGGCAATGCCCATTCCACCGCGGACTTCCTCTGGCTGCTGCAACGCTACCCGCGCCTGGCGCTGACGGGCGTGCCGGCCCTGGATTCGCAACCTACCGACGCCTGTCAGCGGTTCATCAATCTGATCGATATCGCGTACGATGCGGGCGCGAACCTGCTGCTATGCAGCGAGTCCAGCCTCGAGCGACTGTGTCGCGGTTCGCCTCACCAGGACTTCGGGCGCACCCGAAGCCGCCTTAGCCAGCTCCAGGCACGTGAGCTCAGCGTGATCGAAAGCGCTAGCCGGCATGCCACTGGAGTCAGCGACAAGGAATTCTGAAACCGTGCTGCAAATCTTCCAGATCACCGCGCCGATCTTTCTGCTGATCGGGCTCGGTTATGCCGCCGCCATGAGCGCCGTACTCAATCGTGAACAGGTGCGTGGCATCGGTGCGTTCGTGATCACCTTCGCCATGCCGGCGCTGCTGATCAAGACCTTGGGCACTTCGCCGATTCAGCAGACCCTCATTCCAGGCTACTTGCTGGCCTATACCCTGGGTTCCTGCGTGGCCTTCGCGGCAGCGTTCGGCGTGTCGCGCTGGTTACGCGGCGACGATCTGTCGGGCTCGGCGATCAACGCCATGGGCATGTCGGTATCCAACAGTGGCTTCATCGGCTACCCGCTGGTGGCCGCGGCCATCGGATCTCCCGCGGTGCTGGGCATGGCCATGGGCATGCTGGTCGAGAACCTGCTGCTGATTCCCTTGGCCCTGGTACTGGCCGAAGCCGGCAAGCAGCGGGGCGGTGGTGGGCTTACCGTACTGCGCATGACCTTCGGGCGACTGCTGAAAAACCCGGTGATCATCGGTATCGTCATCGGGCTTTGCGTGTCGCTGCTGGATATCGAGATTCCACCGCTGCTGCTCAAGCCCATCGACATGCTGGCGGGTGTCTCGGCGCCGCTGGCGCTGTTCGTGATCGGGGCCGGGCTGTTCGGCATGAGGGCCCGTGGCGTGTGGATCGACGCCGCGTGGATATCCGCCGGCAAGCTGATCATCCATCCGCTGGCGGTGCTCTGCGCGTTCATGCTGGTGCCTGATGTCAGTCCGGTGATGAAGGCGGTGGGGGTGTTGTTCGCCTGCTCACCGATGATGAGCATCTTCCCGATCCTCGGTCAGCGCTTCGGCCTCGAGGATCGCTGCAGCGCGACCCTGCTGGTGGCCACCGTGCTGTCGTTCTTCACCATCAGCGTGGCGCTGATGTTCATCCACGCCACGCCAGCCTGAGCGCTTGCCCCTCATGGCGGTGATGCGACCAGGTGGTGGCCCGGGCGGCGTCCACTGAAGCCCACCCTTGGCTCAATCGTAGGGCGGTAGGGAGGGCTTCAGCCCACCGGCTCGAGTGGCCGTTTCCGGCTCTATACCCGACTACCGAGTTGCTCGGCGCGCCGCAGCCAGTTCTGGCGCTGGGTTTCCGAAGAGGGGCGTACGGGGGAGAACTCTGCCAGACGCCGGGTCTTGATGCCGCAGAAGCCGAGAATGGTGCGTTTCATCTGGCGATGGGCCGGTGCGCCATAGATCCAGCGGAAGTACCAGCTTGGCGTGTCCTGGGTCACCAGCAGGTCGGCGGTGCGGCCGCTGAGCAGCTTGTCCCACAATTGCGAGTCACTGCGGTACTTGAAGGCGAAACCGGGCAGCAGCACGCGGTCGAAGAAGCCCTTGAGCAGTGCTGGCAGGCCGCCCCACCAGACCGGGTAGACGAATACCAGATGCTGGGCCCAGTGAATCTGTCGCTGGGCTTCGAGCAGGTCCGGCTCCAGGGTCTGGCTTTGCGTATAGCCTTCGTGCAGCACCGGATCGAAGCTGATCGCTCCGAGATGAATCTGCCGCACCACATGACCCTCGGTGCGCGCACCCAGCGCGTAAGCCTCTGCCAGCGAGTGGCACAGGCTGTCACTTTTCGGCGTACCGATGATCATCAGGATGCGCTTGCCATCACCCTCGAGTGGGGTGGCGCCGCTCTTGGCGGTTTCAGTCATGTTGCCCTGCCTCCAGCATGGTTTCCGGGCGAACCCAGGCGTCGAACTGTTCCGCGGTCAGATGACCCAGCGCCAACGCCGCTTCACGCAGGGTGGTGCCGTCCTGATAAGCCTTCTTGGCGATCTCGGCAGCCTTGTCGTAACCGATATGCGGGTTCAGGGCAGTGACCAGCATCAGGCCACGCTCCAGGTGCTCCGCCATGCGCTGCTCATCAGGTTGCATCCCGACGATACAGTGTTCACGGAAGTTGCGACAGCCGTCGGCCAGCAGGCGAATGGACTGCAATACGTTGTGGATGATCACCGGCTTGTAGACATTGAGCTGCAGGTGCCCCTGACTGGCCGCGAAGCCGATGGTCACGTCGTTGCCCATCACCTGGCAGGCGAGCATGGACAGCGCTTCGCACTGGGTCGGATTGACCTTGCCGGGCATGATCGAGCTGCCCGGCTCGTTGGCCGGCAGGCGTACTTCGGCGAGACCACCGCGCGGGCCGGAGCCGAGCAGGCGCAGGTCGTTGGCGATCTTCATCAGCGTGGTGGCCAGGGTTTTCAGGGCACCGGAGAGCGCTGCCAGCGGCTCATGGCCAGCGAGGGCCGCGAACTTGTTGGGCGCGCTGCGCAATGGCAGGCCGCTCAAGGCAGCCAGCTCGGCGGCGATGGCTTCGCCGAAGCCGGATGGCGAGTTCAGCCCGGTGCCCACTGCCGTGCCACCCTGGGCCAGCTCGCAGACCGCTGGCAGTGCGGCACGGATCGTCTGTTCCGAGTATTCCAGCTGGGCGACGAAGGCCGACAGCTCCTGGCCGAAGGTGATGGGCGTGGCGTCCATCATGTGCGTACGGCCGGTCTTCACCAGACGGCTATGGCGCGCGGCCTGGTCCGCCAGGGCTTCGGACAGTTCGCCGATAGCGGGCAGCAGGTCGCGTTGCACTGCACCGACCGCGGCGATGTGCATGGCGGTCGGGAAGCAGTCGTTGGAGCTCTGGGCGCGATTGACATGGTCGTTCGGGTGCACCGGGCTCTTGCCGCCACGCGGGTTGCCCGCCAGCTCGTTGGCGCGCCCGGCAATCACTTCATTGACGTTCATGTTGCTCTGGGTGCCGCTGCCGGTCTGCCAGACCACCAGCGGGAACTGCTCGTCGTGCTGGCCAGCGATGACTTCGTCGGCAGCCTGTTCGATCAGCCTGGCGATATCGGGAGGCAGGTCGCCGATACGGTCATTGATGCGCGCAGCGGCTTTCTTGATCAGCGCGAGCGAATGCACCACGGCGATGGGCATGCGTTCCTCGCCAATGGCGAAATTGACCCGTGAGCGCTGGGTCTGTGCACCCCAGTAGGCTTCTGCGGGGACGTCGATGGGGCCGATGCTGTCGGTTTCGGTGCGGCTCATGGGGGGCTCTCCGTTGCTGTTCAGGCAGTTTAGGCTGCGACAACGGCGACACGTTCCACTTCCAGTCGCTTACCAGCGGCTTTTCGACGCGCCCATCCAGCCCAGCGCTGCCCTGACCGGCACGCGCTCGCCCTGGGCGTCACGCAGCAGGCCGTCGTAATGACCGAACCATTCCTGGGTGTCTGCATACAGCAGGCCCAGTGCCAGTCGAGGTTTGGCGATGTGCAACTGGCGCGGGGTGAAGGTGAGATCGACCTGGCCGTCTTCGGTGAAGAGTTGCCAGGGCGCCAGAGGGCTGTCCTGGGTCTGGCGCATCTGCACGGCCTGATCGACGTGCAGCAGTAACCCGCCGAACCACAGGGCGTTTTCCGTCAGGCCGCTGCCGTCCGTCCAGCCCGTGCCGAAATTGCCACCGATGCCGCCGGGGGCTGCGAACACCGCCCGGGTCCAGTGGCTGTGCAGCGGCCATACGCCACGGCCGAAATCCATCGACGCGAAGCTCTGACCCGGGCTGCAGTGGTATTCACGATCACCGAGGTGGACGCTGCCACTGACCGGCAGACCGACCTGCCGGCAGGTGGCGTGAAACCCCCTGGAGCCGAACGGCACGACCAGATTCACCGACTCGAGGTGAGCAGGGCGCTGGATATCCAGGGCCAGATGCAGCGGCAGGCCGCCGATGTTCGCCGAGGTGGCGGTCAGCCGCACGCGGCCTGGGTATTCGTTGAAATGCAACTGCAGGCGAGAGTGGTCGAAGGCATGGCTGCCCAGGGGGGTATCCGGCAGGCTGCAGCCGCGCCCGAACAGGCTCAGCTGGCTATGGGCGACGTGCTCACCGCTGGCCAGATCGAGAAAGTACACGGCGCCATAGCCGACGTAGTCGATATCGGCCTGGATCAGTGACAGCGTCCAGCCGGGTGTGTTGATGGTCCAGTGATTCCAGCGCTTGCGGCGTCCCAGATTGCCCGGCAGCGAGCAGGCGACCCGCGGTTGTGGCGACCAGCCAATGGCGTCCGGATTGAGGCGCCCGCGCGGGTCACACAGGGGAATCGGCGGTGGTGGAACGAAAGGGCTATTCATCGGGCACGTCCGTGTGTGCGACATCAGCCGCCGAGCATGAAGGCGTCGTGCGGCAGGAACAAGTACTGGCATTTTGGACCTGGCTGGAAGAGTGCGCCAGTAGGCATTTAGCGATAGTCATTGGCCGCGATATCGCCTTCGGTACATCTCTCAGGCTAACGAAAAGGCTTGAGAGGCACGGCCGCGGGGCACAAAATGCGCTGCAGTCGGTCCAAGCACCTCACCCTCGTGATCAGGAGTACCCCGATGTCCCGTATCCCCGCACTCTGCATTGCCGCTCTGATGGCTGTTGGCAGCACCCAGGTGCTGGCCGATGCCCGCAGCCATGCCGCCGATGCCGAGCGCTTCCTGCAGCTCGCCCACGCCGACAAGCTCGCCGTTCCGGTGTACGCCCAGGTCCAGCAGATGTTCGCCCAGCGCTTCGCCGAAGCCAAGGCCCCGGAAAGCAAGCAGGCGGTGCTGGAAACCTACCAGGCCAAGGCCAACGCCGAACTGGACAAGGCGGTCGGCTGGGACAAGCTCAAGCCCGATATGGTCAAGCTCTACACCAGCAACTTCAATGAGCAGGAGCTCAAGGATCTGATCGCTTTCTATCAGTCGCCGCTGGGCCAGAAGGTCCTGCAGAAGATGCCGGCACTGACCGCGCAGTCCGCCCAGATCACCCAGGCCAAGCTGGAAGGCGCGGTACCCTCGGTGAACAAGCTGCTGGCGGACATGAGCACTGAACTGGGCGTCAAGAAGCCCTGATAGCCGTCGTGGCCGGCACCTTGCCGGTCACGGTTTCCCCCCGCGGAGCAACCGATGTCGAAAATCGAACACCTTCAGGCGGCCTTTGCGGCCCTGCAACCCGAGCACCTCGAGGTGCTGGACGAGAGCCACATGCACAGCCGCGGTCTGGAAACCCACTACAAGGCCGTGATCGTCAGCCCGCAGTTCGACGGCCTCAATGCCGTCAAACGCCACCAGAAGGTATATGGCGCACTCGGCGACCTGATGGGCCAGGTGCATGCCCTGGCGCTGCACACCTATACGCCCCAGGAATGGTCCGCCCAGGGCATCGCCCCGGACTCGCCAACCTGTCGCGGCGGCAGCAAGCACGACCATTGACGGTCAAAAGCCTACTCTTCAGGGCAGCGCGCATGGCATCACAAATGTGATGCGGTTGCGCTGGGCAGCGGCGTACACTCAGCCGATCACTGCTGCAAGAGTGTGCTGCAATGCGCAAGAAAAGCCTCATTATCTTGTATTGCGTACTGGGTGCCGTGGCCTTCGTCCTGCCCATCGGTTTATCCATTTCCCTCGCCTGGCAGAGTGGCCATGCAGAGGCGCGGCACTACCTCGAGCAGTTGAGCGACGACGTGCTGCGGCGTTCTTTCGAGACGCACAGACAAGTCAACATCGCGATCGCTGCCATGCAGGTGTCGCCGCAACTACCCACCTGTTCTCCTGAGCAATTGCGCCGCATGCGCGCGGTCGCTGCCGGTTCCGTTTACCTCGAAGGGCTGGGCTATCTGCAGGACAACGCGCTGCTTTGTGCGTCTTTCACGCAGCTCGATCAGCCGCTAGAGCTGGGTGAACCGGATCGCATCACCCCGTCCGGCGTGGTTTCCTGGAGTTCGGTGGAGTTGCCCAGCGTGCCGGGTGTTCGCTTCAACATAAACGCTCGTGACGGGTTCGCCGCGATCATCACTCAGGATCTGGTGCTCGACACGCTACCCGACAACTCCATTTCGCTGGCTCATGTCAGTGATCAAGGCGTAATAGTCCGCTCGCGTGGGGTTTTCTTGCCAGAGTGGCTGAACGACTACAGCGGCGAGCCACTGACCTTTTCCAATGGCGAGTACCTCGTGGTCATCCGGCCCGCAGAAAACCGGGAAACTTCGGTCGTCGCTGCCATGACCCATGAGCAGTTGCTTGGCAAGATCCAGGCCGCCATGTGGCGTCTGGTGCCACTTGGTGTGCTCGTCGGGCTTCTGCTGGCAGGGCTGATGTATTTCATTGCACGCTATCGCCTGTCTCTCAAGGCTCAACTGCTGCGGGCCCTGAGTCGGCGGGAGTTCTACCTGCTTTATCAACCGGTGGTCGATTTGCAGACCGGCCAGTGTGTCGGTGCAGAGGCTTTGGTGCGCTGGAACCGACCCGCTGGTGATGCCATCGGCCCGGCGATATTCATCCCGGCCGCTGAAAAGCATGGGTTGATCGTGCAGATCACCGCGCAGGTCATGGAGATGGTCGCCAGGGACACGATTGAACTGCTGCGTGACCATCCGGATATTCACATCGCCATCAATTTCTCGGCGGACGATCTGCACTCTTCTGAAACCGAAGCCCGGCTGCAGTCGCTGATTGCCAACGCAGGTGGCACCTCGCGCAATATTCTCATCGAGGCCACCGAGCGCGGCTTCATGTCGCCTGAAAAAGCCAAGGGCGTTTTGGTTTCCGTGCGTTCCAAGGGGTTCAAGGTTGCTATCGACGACTTCGGTACGGGTAATTCCAGTCTCTCGTACCTGGCCACCTACGACCTGGATTACCTGAAGATCGACAAGATGTTCGTCGATGCATTGGGCACCGATACGCCGAGCAGTCGAGTCGCCTTCCACATTATCGCCATGGCCAAGAGTCTCGACTTGCAGATGATCGCCGAGGGAGTCGAGACCGAGCAGCAGCGGGATATCCTGCGCGACGCCGGCGTGCAGTTCGCCCAGGGCTGGGTGTTCGGCAGGCCTATGCCAATGCACGAATTGGCGGCGTTCATTCGCTTGCACATTGATGGTCCGCCTGAGCCCGCTGCTCCGTAGCCACTGCTACCGACCTGGTGAGTTGATGTCGTTCACGCCGTTGCGGCGATCCTGGCCCTACTAATCGCGTAGGGGCCTGCCGACCCACCAGACCAATCAGCGCCGGTGCTGGCTGGATTCACCTCGCAAGTTGCGTATCTACAATCCAGTGTGGGGGCGGGCCGCGCCCGCGATTCGCGCGCATGGCGCGCTCCCACAATCGTTGTTGGTGCTCACGCCAGCAGGGTGGGGCACGCCTCACCGAGGCGCCAGAGCACTCAACGCCGATGCTGGCTGGGTTCGCCTCGCAAGCTGCGTATCTGCAACCCAGTGTGGAAGCGGGCCGCGCCCGCGATTCGCGCGCATGGCGCGCTCCCACAGTCGTTGTTGGTGCTCACGCCAGTAGGTGGGTGACGCCTCACCGAGGTACCAGAGCACTCAACGCCGATGCTGGCTGGATTCGCCTCGCAAGCTGCGTATCTGCAACCCAGTGTGGGAGCGGGCCGCGCCCGCGATTCGCGCGCATGGCGCG